>JAYTAK010000296.1:0-4453 GCA_043737515.1 Candidatus Kuenenia sp.
GACCATCCGTTCGACAAATGGAAGCGGGACCAGTTCTGGAACATGGCCGCGTTTTATTCCGGATTTCAGCAGCCTGACAACGCCGATCCCGACAATCCCGCGATGATGATGAACGTGCGCGAAAACAACAGTGCGCATTCCATTCGGGTGCCTTCGACCGGTGATGTCGTCACAGCGAAATTTCTGACCGGCATTGAACCGGAATGGAAGGATGACGCTCAGCCTCGCAGGATTCTGGCCGACTGGGTGACGGCTCGCGACAATCCGTGGTTTGCAAAGATGGCCGTCAATCGTCTGTGGGCGCAGTTTTTGGGACAGGGCATGGTGCAGCCTGTCGATGACTTTTCTGACAACAATCCGCCGTCGCATCCGGAAGTCCTGGATCTGCTGTCGGCACAGTTTATCGCCCACAATTACGACCTGAAATTCCTGGTCCGCACGATCACATCCACCCGCGTCTATCAGACCACGAGTCGCCAGACGCATCCAAGTCAGTCCGATCCCACACGATTCGCCCGCGCCGCGCTGCGCGGCCTGACTCCTGAGCAATTCTTCGACAGCCTCGCCGAAGCCGTGGGATACTATCAGCCCTACCGCACGGACAACCCGTTTGTGATCGATGAGGACACTCCCCGCGGACGGTTCCTGGAATTGTTTCGCGACGACGCAGAATCACCACTGATGAAAGAAACGACCATCCTCCAGGCACTGGCGATGATGAACGGAGAATTCATCGACAAAGCAACCACGCTCGATGAAAGTCAGACCCTGCGATCCGTCGCCGATTTTCCGCTGATGACCAACGACGAGAAACTCGACACCCTGTTCCTCGCCGCGCTCAGCCGCAAACCGACGGCATCCGAACGAACCACCTTCGGCAAATTCATCACCGACGGCGGCACCACCGGCGACGCAAAATCAGCCATGGCCGATATCTTCTGGGCACTTCTGAACAGCAGCGAGTTTTTGCTGAATCACTAGTTTGAGCGGGATGATTACGTGCGTTTTTTCGGGGCTCAGGAATACGAATTGATTTCGCCGCTGCGGAGCGGTCGAATGTGGTCGTCGTTCGTGGCCTCTGCGGGAGGAGAATCGCTGGTCGAATTGCGAGTGCTCGATACGGAGCATCTGCCAGAGACGGGCCAGCGACAGGAATTGCATCGACTGCAGTTACTTGCGATTGTTGAACATCCGGGCCTGCGTAAAATCATCGACCTGGTCCCCGATCATGCACCTCCGTTTGTTGTTGTAGAACGACTGAATCTGTTGACAGCAGACGACGCTGATGGTTGCGGCTTTCAGGATTGCCATCGCCTGTTGGATGCGCTGGCTTGTGCGCATCGATTTGGTGTCATTGCTGGCCCGTTCAGTAACGCCGATGTCCGAATGAGGGCAGCCCACGACTGGATTCTTGATCTGACAGATGCTCGCACGCAATCCGATCACGAAAGCATCCTGCCGCCGGAACGGCGTTCGGGGCATGTCGGCGACTCAGGAGATTCCGCAGGTGATGTTTATTCACTGTGTGCGATCCTCAGCGAACGAGTACAATCGCTGCCGGACTCAGGAGTCACCGATCGAACGAGCCTGCTGCATCTGCTTGCACGGGGAATGGCCGTTGCTCCGGAAGCAAGACCCACCGCCGGGCAGTTGGCTCTTGAGCTTTCTGCCCTTTCCACGGCGGACGTGCAACTACAGATTCGCCTGCGAAAACGAGACAGCCAACTGGCAGGCACGATCATCCCGGAGTCTTCCGCTGAAGACCCTTACAGTCCGACGCTCGCGGAATCCGCATCATCGGCAATGACTGCTCCGATCCCCGAGCAACTGGGACGATTCAGACTTCACGAACGACTTGGAGCGGGCGCAGCGGGAACGGTCTATCGGGCGACAGACTGCAGTAACGATGAAAATGTGGCGTTAAAAATCCTCAATGCGACAGTGGCACAGAATCCGTCGATGCTGCGCCGCTTCACCCGCGAAGCGAGGTTGCTGGCTCAGGTCGGCAGCCCGTATGTTGCCAGACTGCTCGATGCGAACAGCGATCAGGGACTGCATTTTCTGGCGATTGAGTTCATTTCCGGCGGAACACTGTCCGCCGCCATGCGAAATTTCGGACGAATCCACGAACGAAAAAGCCTGCGTCTGATACTGGACGTGGTCAGCGCACTCACCGTGGCTCATCAACAGTCGATCATTCATCGTGACATCAAGCCGGAAAATATCCTGCTGACGTCAGCCGGGCAGATTTTTCTCGATACGTCGGAGCAGGGAGGTACGACGCATGGTGATTCCAGCTTCAACGTCGCCATGCCATTCGTCAAACTGTCAGATTTTGGACTTGCCCGCGCGGATTCATCGTCGGAATCGATGGCAGTGACGCAGGACGGGGCGATTCTGGGAACACCGTTGTATATGTCGCCGGAGCAGTGTCGCGGCACGGCGGCAGATACGCGATCCGATATCTATTCAGTCGGCGCTACACTGTTTCATATGCTGGCGGGTCGTCCGCCGTTTCAGGGTGGCAATCCCGTAACACTGATGAACGCACATTGCCACGATCCGGTACCCTCCCTCCGCCAACTGCAGGCTGAAATCAGTGATGGCTGCATTGCGGTCGTGGAAAAATGTCTGGCCAAAAATCCAGACGCGAGATACCGCGATGCGGCGGCGTTGCTGGCGGACGTGGAACGGCTGCTTCACGGCGAACCGACATCAATGGTGCTGCATCCGGCAACACCTGCCACAAACGGCCTGGATGTGCTGGAGTTTCCGTTTGCCTGCGACCTGTCGTCGTCGCCCGGTCAACTGTGGCCATTTATTTCGAATACGGATCGGGTGAATCATGCTTTGGGGTTGCCCACGGTCAGCTACACCACGCGCACCGATCCCGCGCGCGGTGTCGAACGATTTGCCGAATCAAGAATTGCCGGTCAAAAAATCGTCTGGCAGGAACATCCGTACGAATGGATTGAAGGCCGTCGTCTGAGTGTGTTGCGTGAGTTTTCGACTGGCCCCTTTCTGTGGTTCATGAACATCATTGAAATGCAATCCATCTCAGGCGGTGGTACGCGCGTAAGTCAGACACTCAAAGTCGTGCCTCGGAACTGGTTTGGCGGAATGCTGGCAAGACTCACACTCGGTCGAAGCACGCCAAAGTCGTTTCGCCGTGTTTACCAACAGATCGATGATTGGTTGTCTCGGCCAGAAAACGCAAAATCGTCCTCCGACGCATTTGGTACTACGGCGGCGATGACTGCAACCGGTCGGACTCGATTGAGCGAACGCCTCAAACACCTGACGCAGCGCCGCATCGATCCGGCGGTGATCGAAACGCTGCGGCAGTTTCTGGAACATGCGCCTGATCCTGAGGTCGCTCGGATTCGGCCTCTGATGTTTGCCGAACGATTTCAGTTGCCGCCAAAAGACGTGATCGATGCCTGTCTGTTTGCCGCCAAAGAGGGAATTCTGACGTTGCTGTGGGACATTCTGTGCCCGTCGTGTCGCATTCCGGCAGACGTGCAGGAAACGCTGGCGACCCTGAAGGATCATGGTTACTGCCCGTCGTGTGACCTGCGATACGAGATCGATTTTGCGAATTCGGTCGAATTGATTTTTCGTTCTCATCCCGAAATTCGTACGGCAGAAACTCGCACGTACTGCATCGGCGGACCTGCATTCTCCGGGCATGTGGTGGCTCAGACACGATTGATGCCAGGCGAACGCTTTGAAATGGAACTCATGCTGACGGAAGGTTCGTATCGACTTCGCGGGCCGCAGTTGCCGTTCGCAGTCGATGTGCGCGTCTCCGCTGCCACCGGTGTGACTCGATTCGAATTTCCGCTGCTCCGGCCGCCACTGCCGAATTCGGTGCCAACTTTGCGGCACGGCAATCAGGTTTTGACCCTGTTCAACAACACGACGCGTGAACTGCAGGTCCGCCTGGAACGTACGGCTGACCGTTCGATGGCGCTCACAGCGGCAGCGGCCGCATCGATCCCGGTGTTTCGAGAAATGTTTCCGCATGAAGTCCTGGCGCCGGGTCAGATCGTTTCCGTTACGAATATCACACTTCTGATGGCGGAAATCTGCGGGGCGAACGAGTTGTATCACGCGCTCGGTGACGGCCCGGCGTTCGGAAAGATCCGCACACGACTGCTTGCTGTCGATGAGACGATCAAGTCTCACGGCGGGGCCATCGTCAAGATCGTCGGCGACGGAATACTGGCGACGTTTCAGAACTCCGAATCAGCAATCGGGGCAGTCACGGCGTTGCTCACTTCGGCAAACGAAACGCTTCCCCTGCGGATGGCGCTGCATCGCAGTTCGGCTCTGGTGACGACACTCAATGATCGGCTCGACTATTTTGGTGAGGCGCTGCATCTGCTGCGGACCATGCTGCAGATGGCGGAAGCGAATGAGTTGATTCTGACGGCGAGTGTGCTGCCGACCG
>JAYTAK010000297.1:0-1890 GCA_043737515.1 Candidatus Kuenenia sp.
GCATTTGTTTCGCTCCACATCAACGGCACCGAAGTCTACCGCGCTGGCATCCCTGTTCCGTTCGATGCAGCCGCCCTTTCAAAGCAGCTCAAAACCAACCGCGATGTTCATCTGGAACTTGCGATCTCCGGTGGACCTTGCTCCGGCAATGAATCCGTCCGCTTCTGGACATCCGACCTGACACAAGAATACGTGCGACTGAATTCTGAGTACACGACATAGATCCTGCGGTGATGGCAACCAGCACCTGGGAGTCATGGCAACCGCACGCAATGATCGCACAGTCAAAAAAACTGATGGTTCTGGCGTCAGAAGTGTGAACTGTTCACTGCAGGTCAGGCATTGATTTGTTTGCCAATGGTGGTCTCTCTCAAAACGAGCACCGCCTCCTCGCATTCCGGATAACGATCATCGGCAGGTGACACTTGTATGCGTTCGACCACGAATCCAGACTTTTGAAGGACTCGTAGCGATGCACCATTGCTGGTAGCAACACGTGCGTACAATGGCCGAATTGAGACTTCGGTCAAAAGCAAATTCAACGCTTGTGAAGCGATGCCTCTTCCCCAAAACTCCCTGCCGAGCCAATAGCCGACGGCATCGAGCCCATCCATTTTAAAACAGGAAATGCAGCCAGCCAACACGTCGCCAACGATAATCGCTTTTGCTGTGATGTTTGGGTCTCGCAATGCGATGTCCCAATGGGCATCGAATGCCTCAGCACTCCGTGGAATCGTCACGGCCAGATGATTTGATTCCGGGTCGAGTTGGAATTTATAGATCCGCGGCAGATCGTCCGCCCCGACATTCCGAAGGCAAACAGAGTTTTTTTTAGTTGTCGGCTCCATGTCCGATAATCCCTCAATTGGTTTGCAAGCCTTGCGCATGCATAAAACTGGATTCGTCTGTTCGTCGACAAATGAATCGGGCGGCAAAAGTTTCAGTGAAAGAAGAAGGCCAAAAGGAGAAATTCCCCTCAACGTTGGGGAACAGCTTTGATTACACGAGATCAAACAACATGATTTCGGCGTCGGTTTGGGCCCTGATTTTCAGTGAGACTTCTTCGCTTACCGCTGCTCCGTCACTGGTGTTCAAATCGACGCCATTCAACGAAACACTTCCTCGCAGGACTTGCAGCCAGCTATACTGGCCTTCAGGTAACTGGTGCTCGATCTCCTTTCCGGCATCAACATGCGACAGGTATATGCGTGCGTCGGTATGAATGAGTAGTGAGCCCTTGTCTGCATTCCGGGACGCAACCAGCCGCAGTTGGTTGTGCCTTTCCGCTTCAGGAAATCGTTTCTGTTCGTAACTCGGCTCAATTCCCTTGCGTTCGGGAAACAGCCAAATCTGATACAGATGAACTGGCTCGCTGGCAGACGGATTAAACTCACTATGTGTAATTCCCGTGCCCGCCGTCATTCGCTGAAACTCACCGGGTCGCAGCACTTCACCGTTGCCCATTGAGTCTTTGTGTTCCAAGGCTCCTGAGAGGACGTAGGTCACGATTTCCATGTCGTTGTGGGGATGAGTCCCGAATCCCTGACCCGGAGCTACCGTGTCTTCATTCATGACACGCAGCGACCGAAACTTCATGTGATTGCGGTCTTGGTAGGTGGAAAAAGAAAACGTGTGATAGGTTTCAAGCCAGCCATGATTGGCATGTCCTCGATCCTGTGCTTTGCGAACTTGAATCATGATTACACCTCGATTCGATTTCAGATTCTTCAGATATATTCTATGACGGTCGTTTACATGTAATGTGTTTGGGCAAAAAATGCGTCAGGCATTGGCCTGTACGCTGGCACGGGCTTTCTCCAGCAGACGACTGAGTTCTTTCAGTTCGGCCTGAGTCAGATGCCCGATCAATTGTTTGTGGAGTTCAGTCAC
>JAYTAK010000298.1:0-1884 GCA_043737515.1 Candidatus Kuenenia sp.
TGAAAAGCATAGCTTTTCGAGTCTGGGCGGACGGCACACGGAGTGTGCCTGCTACTTTTTGAACGGTATTGCGTTTAACGGCAAGCCGCAGGCGTCAGCGACGTGTTGAGGACGCTGTCGCCTGCGGCTTGGCGTTAAACGAGTCTTTGGTGACCGCGCGTGGGGTTTACGAGACCCAGGACGAAGCAGGCTCCACGCGTTTAGGTCGTTTCTTTCCAACCACTATGCACTTTGCACGCACCTTTTCGACCGTTCGGCTTTCGGCTTTCGGCTTTGCCGCACCAAGACCGGGGTGACAAGCTGGAAGCTTATCCCACGTTGAATCAGCCGCTCCTCGCCCGACGACCGTATTTTCTCAATTGTCAGCAGCAAATCCGCACGATTGGCCTGAATCTGGTTGCGGACCTGGTGTTTCTGCACTCAATGCTTGACACTTGCCGCCGACAAAATACGCTGCATCATTACCAACCGTTCAGGAACCACGGAATCCCCTTCCGCTTGACACCACGATTTCTGAACACGACCACACTCTCGATCGACACGAAGTCGATACCTACCTACTTGCAGGAGTGACCACATGAAGTTCGCTCAGAATTCTGCTGCGTTGATTTTGTTCTTCGCTGCTCTGTGCCTCCCTGGATCATCTGCCGTCGCTGCCGATGCGCGGATTGAATTGAGTCCGCTCGGCGAAGGCAACACGATCGCCATTCGCAGCCGTGACGCGCGGCAGCAATTGATCGTCACTGCCGTGGCCGAAGACGGCAAGCAAACGGACGTGACTCGCGATGTCGCCTGGACTGTGTCCGATCCCGCCGTGCTGATGATCGATTCGACCGGCATGGCGATCCCGGGTGCTGACGGCGACATCACCGTGACCGCAACCGTCGGTGACAAGACCGCGACCGCCCATCTGACGGTAAGCGGATTTGCGCAGCCAATGCCCATCAGTTTTCGAAACCAGGTCGTGCCAATCTTCACGAAACTGGGATGCAACGGTGGCGGCTGTCACGGCAAGTCCGGTGGCCAGAACGGATTCAAACTGTCGCTCCTTGGATTCTATCCGGAAGACGATTTTGAATTCCTCCGCAAAGAATCGCGTGGTCGCCGGATCTTTCCCGCGATTCCTGGTGAAAGTCTGCTTCTGAAGAAGGCCATCGGACGCAGTCCACACGGCGGCGGTAAGCGGATGGAAACCGGAAGTAACGAATACAATCTGCTGGTGCAGTGGATCGAACAGGGTATGCCATACGGTGCCGACACGGATCCTTACGTGGCCGCAATCCGCTGCGTTCCTGAAACGCGAACGATGACGCAGAAGTCGCAGCAGCAGATTGCCGTCATCGCGACCTACAGCGATGGCACGAGCGAAGATGTCACCCGGATGGCGCTGTTCGAACCGAACGAAGCGGAGATGGCAGAATGTTCCACGACCGGGCTCGTGAGTACGCTCGATCTCGCGGGCGAGGTCGCCATCATGGCACGCTATCAGGGACAGGTCGCTACCTTTCGAGCCACCATTCCTCTGGGGGCTGACACGTCAAACATGCCGGAACCTGTGAATCTGGTGGACACAGCGGTCTTCGGCAAACTTAGGCAGCTCGGTATTCCGACATCAGAACTCTGTGATGACGCAACGTTCCTGCGACGTGTGTCACTGGACATCGCCGGCACACTGCCATCCGATGAGGAAGTACGGACGTTCCTCGCGGATACCGCCGCTGACAAACGCGATCGTTTGATTGATCGCCTGCTGGACAGCCCGGCCTATGCGGATCAATTCGCCAACAAGTGGAACTTCGTTCTGCGAAACCACAAAGAAAACGGCGAAGACACTCCCGGCACGATGCTCTTTCATCAATGGCTGTGGGACAAAATGTATGACAA
>JAYTAK010000299.1:0-4432 GCA_043737515.1 Candidatus Kuenenia sp.
TTTCCCGCAGCTTCGCATGTTCTGCGATAGGGTCAAGCGAGTGGCAAATGTAGCCATCACGCTCCGTCGTGATGAGCCTTTTGGAAGGCATGCCGCGCACCAAGCTCATCTCGGCGGAGCGAGACGGCTGCTTTGATCATAGCGAGCGGTGTGGCGTCAGCCAACCGGTACATTGCGACTGAGAAGAACCAGACGCAGAACGCCGGAACCGCATCGTACCGGCAAGCTGACGCATGCCGCTCGCCAGAACCTCTTTGCGCACTTTGCGTTCTTTCGCGGCTATACGGATAGTTCGCTATCAGCATGGTGGGCCGGCGCGGCTAATCGCCGCTGGTCCCACCCTACTTTTTGGGTGCGGCTGCGGACTGCGGTGCCAGTGCAGCCTTCAGCACATCCAGTTGGTTCGCATAGTCATGCACAGTCGATTCCGCGTAATCGTGTGTCATCCAGCGGACCAGCAGATCCAGATTTGCCTCAGACAGTTTTTCCGGCGAATACACGACCATCTGATTCTTCGCTCCGTAGTGACGGCCAGCGTTGGGGTGACGAATAAAATCTTTCAGCCATGCGGCAGAACCGTACTTGGCCAGTGTCGGATAAGACCCGGCGGCGGAGTCATCTGGATTCGCCGGGAACTCCTGTCCGATCGTGTCGTGGCAACTCCTCGCGCAGGATGTGTCCTTGAGAGCGCCATTCCACGATCCGTTGATCGCCAGATCGCGGCCTTTTTCCACTAAAGCGGAATCAAACGTCTCTCCGACATGTCCGGCCTCAGCGGCGAGGAATTCGACCAATGCCTGCACATTGGCGGCATTTTCCGCAGACTTCAAGGACTCAAGATTGCCGCTAGTCCAGTCGGCCATTTCGGAGCTGTCAGGATTTATGTATTCGATGCTTTCGCCTGCCGCGGACTTCGCCTGCGCTTCGCGAAACCATGTCGAATTCTTCATCCACGCAAAGTGATTTGAGTAGTCCGTTACAACCGCTCGCATCCAGTCACGACTGCCGAACGATCCGAGGTCCGCAGCGGTGGGCGACCCAATCACCGGCGGATCTTCTTTCGTCTTGCCCGCTTCCGTCACCAAAGAACCACGTCCGTCATGTCCATTATATCGATGACAACTGGAGCAGTGCTGAGCGAACAATCGCGGTCCTCGAGTGAACGGGTCATTGCGCAACAGTGTGACAGCACCTTCGACGGGAATCTTGTCCGGCCCGGAAGCCAGTTCCATCGCGCGCTGACCGTCACGATGCGCTTCTGTCAACGCCGCCTGATGATCCTTGTTGTTCGCGTCTTCGTAAAATGCCATGACCGTCAGCACGACGACACCCAGCGCCAGAGCCCAGATGAAGGCTTTGTTGAGCGTATGGCCGACGGCACCGAACACCTTCGCTGTGATGGGCATCATGCAGATGATCCCCATGACGATTCCGGGTACGATAATCGCGCCGAACGTCACACCAAGGGATTCGACAGCGTGAAACTTCAGGAAACGAAACAGAAACAGAAAGTACCATTCCGGTCGGGCCGCATCAAACTTCACGGCAGGGTCGGCTGGTGCGCTCATTTCCGCACCGCGAAATACGGCGAGCAGCAGCACGACAGCGAGGACTCCCAGACAAGCGACGGAATCTTTCAAAACCTGATCCGGCCAAAACGTTGTTTCCGGAGCGCGCTTGGGATCATGCACCGTCAGCCCGTGACGGCGAAACACGTAAATATGCAAACCCAAAAAACCGACAAGCAGCGTCGGCAGAATCCCGGCATGCATCGCAAAGAAACGTGTCAGCGTGAGATGCCCGTAATCCGAGCCACCCTGCGCGAGGACCTGAACTTCGCGACCAACGCCAGGCGTCGCACTCATGATGTTCGTGGTCACCTGAGTCGCATAGTATCCCTTCTGGTCCCATGGCAGCAGATAGCCGGTGAGCGACAGGCCCAGCACGATCATCATCAGCACGATACCCAGCCAGAAATTCATTTCGCGCGGAGCCTTGTAGGCACCATCGATGATCACCTGAATCAGATGAATGGCCATCAGCACCACGATTCCCTGTGCCGCGTAGTGATGCAGGCCGCGAATAATGTTGCCAAGGAACATTTCGTGCTGAATGTAGTACACGCTTTCCCACGCAGTCCGTGTGCTGGGACTGTAGGCGGCCCAGAGCATGAAACCCGTAATTACCTGCAGCGTAAACGTGAAGACCAGAGTGCTGCCCCACACATAGCGCCAGCGCGCCCCGCCGGGAACCCGTTCGTTGAACGCTTCATGTATCAGAGCTTTGAAGCCGGTGCGTGTTTCCAGCCAGTTAATCAATGCGATCATGTTTCCGTGTGCTTTCAAATGACAATCTTGTCTGAGGTCGCGCGCTGGAAATTCTGGAACTTCACCCAGATTTCCAGTCCATTCGGATCGTTCTGGCCGTTCGTTCGCA
Source organism: Candidatus Kuenenia sp. (assembly GCA_043737515.1). Taxonomy (GTDB): domain Bacteria; phylum Planctomycetota; class Planctomycetia; order Planctomycetales; family Planctomycetaceae; genus SXXK01. The sequence goes on from JAYTAK010000299.1 coordinate 2,437, forward strand.
TCGAAACTTCCAGAACGTCCATATCGCGAGGCGGGATCTCGTTTGTCTTCTTTCCATCCAGAGCAAACGCACTGGTGTGACACGGGCAGTAGAAGTGATTTTCGGCGCGGATGTAATCGACTGAACAGCCCAGATGCGGGCAGACTGAGTTGAAGGCCAGGATCGGACCGTCACCGATTTTTCGCAGCCAGACACTGCCGACCGGAACATTTCGGAACATATTCCAGGCATCAATCAAGTCGTCGATCACGGTGACAGACAGCGGAGTACCGTCTTCCGGGACAGCATCTTTCGTCACATCAAGGCGAATGAATCCGGCTTCATCTTTTCGCGGTACCTCCCCCTCCGTCTCACTGCCGGACGCGGCTTTCCGCTTACGCAGAATCGGGTCCAGAAAAAACAGCCCGCTCAAAGTGGATGGCACGGCAATGATCAGAAAGCTCAACACCCCCGTCAACAAATGCACCAGCATACTGCGTCGAGGCGTTTCGACGGCGGGTGGCAGATGCACGGCCGCATAATCGGGGGTCTCGGGACTGGTTGGCGTCATGGGTGTCTTCCTGAGCAACGTCAGAGATCGCGGCATACGCGCTGTGGCGGGATGAAAGATAACGTGAGTCGGTGACGACTCAGTGTCCGGGGCAGACACGTATTTGAAAGCCTGACACCGGCAAACACAACCGAAGAATCAGCGGCAGCATGTGTTGGCGGAATCTGAGAGTCCATGTGTGCGGAATGTGCGATCACGCACGATTCGTTCCGACAAGTGGGACCTAGTGCTCTTTCACTCGCGCTTTGATGGATCGGGTGGCCGGGGCTGGACTGAGCGGAGCGAAGGAAGCCCCGGGGTTTCGGGCTGTCGCCCTCCAACCTCGGCCACCCATCAATCTATCAGTGACATAGCACTATGGATGCAATTCCAGCACCGCTTCGACTTCCACGGGAACGTTGAATGGCAGAGAACCCATCCCCACAGCGCTGCGAGCGGCTTTGCCGGCGTCTCCGAAGACTTCGACCATCGTGTTACTGAATCCGTTCATCACGGCCGGATGTTTCTGAAATTCCGGAGTACAGTTGACGAAGCCCAGAACTTTCACAATCCGTTTCACGCGATCAAGATTGCCGAGTGATGCCTTGATGGTGGCCAGCATCGTCAGTGCCACGGTTCGAGCCGCCGCTGCTCCCTGTTCTTCAGTCAGGTCAGAGCCAACTCGACCAATCACCAGCTTGCCGTCCGGTCCATACGGCACCTGGCCCGACACATAGGCGATGTGATCCACGACCACGACCGGCGTGTAAACACCACCGGGAGCGGGAGTTGGCGGCAATGTGATTCCCAATTCATTCAGGCGGGATTCGATTCTCACAACAGGGTCTCCAGGAAAGGTGAAACTACAGAGGACTCGATCTGCGACTGAAGTCGCTCCGCCATTCCGAGGCGGAATTTCTCGCTGCACATCATCGATGCACAACAAAAATGGCGACTTGGAAAATTGTTTTTGATCCGCCACCGGCAACATGACGTTTCATGGGCCTCGACATCATATGCTCCGCGCGGCCAGAAATGAGTCCGGCGAGCGGAGTGGCGTAAGCCCTCCGGTACATCGCTTTTTTGTACCGGCAAGCTGACGCATGCCGCTCGCCAATGCTCTCAATCATGACCGCGTGGAGTATAGTCGGACGATGAGGCCGCTCGCCAGTCAAGCCACCGCTGGCCAGTTCGTGATTTCGTAGGGTGTGACAAGCGACAGCGCCGGCACACCATGTGTGTGCAGCAAACGTTAAGAGTGTTGTTTGTCTGAGAAAAATTCAGATGAGAAGTCTGACGAGTCGTTGGGTGCTTGCGGCTCAGTTGTTGCGGAAAGAGGCGAATTTCGCCACGATGGGGCTGGTCCCCATCGAGCGATGATCATCACCAGACAAGAAATCCGGAAGGCGTTTTCGCCACTGCGGAGCTTGCCTCCGTAGGGCGCTGATCAATGGAATCACGGCTCCA
>JAYTAK010000300.1:0-10197 GCA_043737515.1 Candidatus Kuenenia sp.
GGGCATCGGTCCGGTCACCGTGAGCACCATTGTCGCCGAACTTCCGGAACTCGGAAAACTCAATCGTCAGGAAATTGCCAAACTCGTCGGCGTGGCTCCGATGAATAACGATTCCGGAAAGTCGATCGGCAAAAGAAAGACCACAGGAGGTCGTCACACCGTTCGCCGCACGTTGTACATGGCAACACTCGTTGCCACGCGATTTAACCCGACGATCAAAGCCTTCTATCAGCGACTGCTGGCGAAAGGGAAACTCAAGAAGGTGGCGCTCACGGCTGCGATGAGGAAACTCATCACCATCCTCAACTCCATGGTTCGCACAGACCAGCTCTGGCGGGAGCCCGCGATCAGTTAACGAAAAACGGCGTCCTGGTGATTACACACCAGAACGCCGACAGAGCGTCATCGACGCACCGAAACAACTGGCCATCCCTCGTGTGGTTGCGTCCCCATGGTTTTGAATGCAAACCGGGCCGCACTCCGTTTCGCCAGCCGTGTCCAGAGTATTCAATCGACTCTTCCAATTCAACACACCATCGAACACTGAAACCCATGCCTCAAAAAATCCAACACCCCTTTCGACACACTGCACAGAAATCGAATTCGAAAATCTTTTTTCGAATCTGTCATTGACGTTATTCAAGACCGTCGCTGCCACCTTTTGATGCCCATGCCACCTTTTGTGATGCCCAATTCAACACACCATCGAACACTGAAACCCATGCCTCAAAAAATCCAACACCCCTGTCGATACACTGCACAATATTCGAATGCGAAAATCTTTTTTCGAATTTGTCATTGACGTTATTCAAGACCGTCGCTGCCACCTTTTTGTGCACCTTTTTGTGTACCTTCGGTTCCTGCCACCTTTTTGTGTACCTTTTTTGCTCATCTGACACCTTTTGTGTTCATCCTTTTGTGCTCATCCGGTACGCGAGGCTCTAAATTCAAAGAAGTGACACTTTCATTTATTGCCCTGCACCAAAAACGATTTTGCAAGTTGCATCCCCCTCAGAATTGCATGCACAACCACTGGTGGTACGATGGCAACAAGGTATAGCTTGAGCCATTCAATTAGGTACGGCGTTCCTTCACTCGAGCGGGACAATCCAGACACAAACACGATTGGCGATACAATCAATACAACTTGAACAATGAACGACGCAACTTCTGCCGTGCGTCCAAGAAAAAAAATCGTACTGAACAATAACACCGAAGCGACGCACACTGCCAGTAACGAGGCCGGAACAAAATCCAGACTTCTAAACGTGAAGCAAAAAATCAGTGACGATATTACGCTTACGATAGTGAGCCTAACGGAATGGTGAAATAAACGATGCAAGGTTGTCATTCCTCGTTCTCCACGGCACAATTGAAAATACTGAATACGACAGAGCCTCGTATCGATATGAGACTCTGCCCTCGCTTCCCATCGCGACCCTTACAGAAGTTTGGCTTTATCGATACTGATTTTCGGTTCCTGCCACCTTTTTTGCGTTTGCCACCTTTTTTGCGTTCTGCCACCTTTTTTGCGTTCGTTCTTGGTTCCTGCCACCTTTTTGCGTTCGTTCCTTTTTGCGTTCGTTCTTAATTTTCGGTTCCTGCCACCTTTTTGCGTTCTTCCACCTTGTTGTGTTCCCTTGGTGCTTCGTTCGCTTATTTCTGATGCTGAGAACTCTCGCGTTCTTGATCTGCGTCATTGAGCAAACTTTGTATCACTTCTGCCGCAATCCCATTTACCTTCGCGGAATCAAAATCATCTTTTGCTTTCAATGACTGGTCAAGCATCAGATATCCATATCCGCGGTAGGAATAGCAATAACCTTTGTATGCCCCGTCGAGCGTAATTGACTGGGTAAAAGCGGCCACTGCAGCGTCGGGATTGTGGCACATTAATTCAGATCGGCCCAATTGAAATAGACAGTAGTGCTTCTCTGCGTTGCTAATTGGAGCATTTAACAACCGCGTCGCAAATCGAACAGACGTCTTGAATTGACATTCCTCATACAATAACGGCAGCATCGTTAAATCGTATGTATTTCCATACGGATTCCACGGATAGTTTACACCGTCGTCAGGCGTCTGCAGAAAAGCATTCACGTTTCTCCATTCGTTGAGATACCAAAGTGTCGCTCCATTTCGCTCAAGCGTTCCGCGGTACGATGGGAGAAACTCTACGACGAAGAAGGCTCTCGTCTTTTGAAGGGCCTCTACCTCCAATCTCGTACATTCCCGGACAAGAAAATGCCGTCGCAATCGACCCTTCTCTACCTCGCGAAACAGTGCCGTGATTGTTCTTATATTTGATGCATTAAATAATTCGAAAACGACGCGATGGAGTAGTTCTTCAGGTGAAAGTTCAATTTTCTGACCTGATTTGGTGTGCATACTTTCTGCGACACGCAGGCGAATGTACCCTCCTAATTCCGCGGAAACACATTCTGCCTGACCAGATTCCGGAGGTGCAGGATCCCATTCAACCGGATTGCCATGATCGGCAACCTGAAACCGTTGACACACCCAACTCCAACGATTGGAACCGTATGGCAGTAAGGTCGCTAAACTAGGTCGATCCCGCAGCAATGCATCTATCTGCGCCTTTCCATGCGATGGCGTTTCCAAATCTGCAGCTCTCGTGACAGGATTTTTGTCCAGGAATTCCACCCCGAGGTCGCTTGGATTAGCCTGGATAGCACTTCGGAAGTCGTCGCACGCTTCGTCGTGATCACCTCTCTTCCATCGCAGTATGCCGCGACGCGATAGCGGATGTGGGTCATTCTTGAGTAAACGTACCGACTGGTCGTAACTTTTTTTTGCTGCGTCAAAGTCGCTGGATGCTTCTTGGGCGCTGCCGAGTGTAAGCCAGCCATCGCCCCAATCAGCGGAATTCTCAATTTCGTGTTTAAGAAGTGCTATCGCCTCGGAGTTTGCACCACTTTGCATCAATTCTAAAGCCCGCGCATGCGTCTTGCGCAGACGAAGTGATTGGGCGGAAGCTGTCCCGCAAAAGATCAACAGCATGAAACACAATGAGAATCGTAGGGCTTTCACGGAACTTTATCTCAACGTACCAGTTGTGGAAAACTTACGAAACGTTGTTATGGAGAAATGGAGGAGGAAAATCACCGGGAATAGTTGGTTTAGGAGGTATTGGTGGATCTCCGATGTTTGGAATAGGCTCTCTAAATATCGGCCTCAGAAGTTCCTCTGGAGGGAGAAATGGAATCCGAATTTGGGGTTCACGGAGGCGGAATTCTTGTTCATAGAACTCGGGTAGTGGATCAAATCTTGGTTGGGGCCGCGGTGGATTGAACATCTTATCGAGTTCCAATAATCGCTTCATGTCAGGATCTGCCAAGTCTATTTGTTTTTGCCTTTCCGCTTCTTGTTTTCGCAATTCCTCCGGGGTGGGCGGAACAATAAAAGGAAGTTTTATACGTGGCTGTGGGAGGTCATAAAGGCCAGTTGAATCGACTGTGATCGGGGCTCCATTCCCAACATACCTCGACACGTTTGCATCTCCAGCTGCAAATCCCATTGGATCATCGTTCAGAAATTTGCCGAGTTGTGGGTCGTACCAGCGGGCGCGGTAGTACATGAGGCCGGCGTCGGGGTCGTAGAGTTGCCCCGTAAAGGATGAAGGCGGAAGGCTGAGGGATGAAGTGGAACTGCCGGACGAGTCAGTGACGCTTTCGATGGAGCCGAAAGCGGTGTAGCGTGTGTGTTGGGCGATGGTGGTGGTGCCGGTGGTTGAGGAGCGGGTTGCCCAGTCGCGCGGGGTGCCTTGGTGGTCGGCGAGGGACCAGAGGAGGTCTCCGGTGGCGACTTCGGTGGCGAAGATCTGATCGACGGCGGGGCCGTATAAGTGGCGAGTGGCGAGTTGCGAGGGGCTAGAGCCAGCGGCGTCCGGGTCTTTGAAGACGAAGAGAAGTTGGTCGGTCCAGCCGGCTTGATTCAGGGCTCCGTTGGGGCCGGAGATGTGGATGGAGCCAGCGGCGTCGGCGAGGAGGCCGGCTCCGTCGTAGATGAAGGATTCTCTGCGGTCCATGGTGCCATTTCCGTTGTCATCGACGCTTTTGCCGATTCGGCGTCCGAGGGCATCGTACTGATACTGGACTGATTTTGTCACGACGTTTGTGGAGGTTTTGAACGTGACGGCAGTGAGTTGGTTGGCGTGGTTCCAGGTGTATTCGGTTTTGGCGGCGGTGGTGATGTTGGTTTTTGAGGTTTGGTTGCCTTCGAGGTCGTAGGTGAAGGTGGATGTGCCGTCGGAGAGGGTGCGGTTTTGCGGGCCGGTGGTGTAACTGGACGGGCTGAAAGCCCATCCTACGGAGGAAACGCGGTTGCCGTTGGCGTCGTACGCAAATGTTTCGTCGGTCTGGCCGGTGTGGTCGGCGGAGGTGAGTTGGCTGGTGGCGTCGTAGCTGTAACTGGTCAGACCGTCGCGGACGGAATTCATGGAGGTCAGGCGATCGGCGGCGTCCCAGGTGTAGCTGTAGCCGGAGAGCGAAGTGGACGCTGGCAAGCTGGAAGCGTACCCCACATGTTGCAGGCTCGTGAGACGACCGGCGTTGTCGTACGCAAAGCTGGAATTGGCCACGCCGTTGGCGGTGGTGAGGGATTCGTAGCGGGCGATGGAGGCGAAACGGCCGACCGAGTCGTACGTCAAGTCGATGCGTTTGTCCTTGACGACGCTGCCTGCTGAGGCGTTGCCGTCGGTTTGTGTGATCTGCGACATTCTGCCAGCGGTGTCGTATGAATACGTGTTCACGAAGTCGGCGACGGAATTGATGGTAGCCGCGAGAGTGTTCTGGCGACCGAGGGCATCGTAGGTTTGGTTGAGTACGACGGTCGGCGCGTTGACTGTTCCGGCGTTGCTGCTCGATAGCAGTCGGCCCATGATGTCCCATGTGAAGGTGTTCGACGCATCGTTGTCGGTGATTGAGGTGACTCGCATTGCGGCATTGTAGGTCGTGGTGATCGTGTTGACGGCGACAGCGGAGGTGAGCCAGTTCTGCTGAGTCTGGCGGCCCAGATGATCGTAGCCGAACGTGATCGTGCGGCCGTTGCGATCGGTGCGGGATGTCACTTTGCCCACGGCGTCGTACACATACGTGCGAGTTGCGGTTGCTCCGCCAGCGAGGATTTGTGAATCCGTCAGCATCTGGCCGACAGCGTTGTACGTCCATGCAGTCGCGTTGCCGACGGGGTCGATCAGTTTGGTGCTGCGTCCGAGGCGGTCGTATTCGTAACTGGTCACGGCGTTGTTCGCGTCGGTGCTGGTGATTAAGCGACCGGCGGTGTCATAGGCGTACGTCGTTGAGTGACTCAAACCATCGGTGACGGAACCGACTTGACCGGCAGGGTTGTATGCCGTCGTCGTGTGGTTGCCGAGTCCATCGGTACTTGCAACGCGGCGCGACCAGAAGTCATATGAAAAACTGGTGGTCTTGCCGGTGGCGTCCGTGACCGTTGCGACGTTTCCGGCGGCGTCGAACGTGGAGGATGTTGTTCCGGCGGGATCTGTGGCGGTGAGCAGACGTCCGAGGTCGTCGTATGTCGCCGATGAAGTGAGCGATGGTGCCGACGAACCGGCTCCCGTCTGAGTCGCTGACGTCACTTGTCCGACCGCGTCGTACGCCATCGTCACGAACGACCCGTCGGCAGCGGTTTGTTTGCGAACCCGGCCGTTGATGTCGTACTGGACCGTGGAAATGCCGCCGTCCGGAGCAGTAGTCGAAACCGTTCTGCCGAACAAATCGTACGTCGAAGTCATCACCGGTGCGGGCAGCGGACCGCTGTCGTCGGGATCGGGCAACCTGACGCTCGCGACGTTGCCAAATGCGTTGTAGGCAATCGTTGTCGTTTCGTTCAGAGCGTTCGTGGACGTCAGCACTTGTCCGCCGACGTTGTAGGTCACGGTCGAAGTGTGGCCGAGCGGATCGGTGACGCTCGTCTGGAATCCAGCCGCGTTGTAACCGATCGTGGTGACGCCGCCGAGAGCATCGGTGGCCGTTGCGGGTCGTCCAAGTGCGTCATACGTGAATGTCGTCACGGCGGCGAGTTGCGGACCAGCACTGTCCGGGTCCGGAGCCGTCGTCGTGAGCACACGACCAACAGAATCGTACGTGACTGTGCTTGCCAAACTGCCCGGTGCGGTCTGCGATATCATACGGCCGAGTGTATCGTAGAGCATCGTCGTCGTGGCGGCGGTGAGCGGTCCTGTGCCGTCAGGATCGGCAAACGTGATGCTGCTGACCTGGCCGGCGACGTTGTACTCGTATGTTTTCAGCAGCACGTTCGACTTAAATTCTCTGAACTTGCGGCCAAGGCTGTCGAAGTCGAATTGGACGCTCGGTGCGGGCAGCGGTCCGTTGCCGTCCGGGTCTGGCGGCATGATCTGCGAAACGCGGCCCATCCATGAATACTGGTACTGCGTTCTGCGTCCCAGTTCATCGGTCGTCGCCGTGGCCTGATCCAGTTCATTCCAGGTCCATGACTGCGATGTGCCGTCCGGGTTAGTCTGCGATGTTCGCCGTCCGAACGCATCGTACATAGATGTCATGATCGCGGTTGTCAACGGACCGCTGCCATCGGCATCGGGCAGCGTGACAGTCGTGACCTGTCCCCGAGAATTGTAGGCGTACAACGTGACGGCTCCGTTGGGCGCGGTCGTTGAGGCGAGTGTGCGATTGCTGTTCCAGACGTAGCTGGTCGTCTGCCCGAGTTCATTGACGGTCGTGAGTGGCAGATTCTGAGCGTTGTATGTCGATGTGCGAACGCCTCCGCTCGGCAGTGTGATCTGCGTCGTCATGCCGCTGGTGTTGTAGACGTAAGTTGTCACGGGCGACGGCAACGGACCTGAACCATCCGGATCTGGCTGCGTGATCGTGAGGACTCGACCGTTCGCATCGCGTGTGTAAACCGATTGCGACCCATCCGGAGCCACATCGCGGATGATATTACCCAGTCCATCGACGGCCAGTTGCCGAATTCCACCAAGCGGATTGGTCCATGTCGCGAGGGCACTCGATGGCAGCGTCCGCGCGGCGGGGTTTGCCGTCGTGCCGCTGCCTGTCACTGTATTGACAAGTCCCACGAGGGCCACGGGAGCGAAGTTCCATGCCGCTCCACCGGGCAACACAGCCGATGCCAGACGTCCGGCGAAGCTGTAGGTCAGCGACGTCGATCGGGCGAGCGGATCGGTGAGCGTCGCGATGAGCCCCGCCGTGTTGTATCCATACGTCATCACCGGCGGCGTCCACGGCCCAGTCTGAAATGACGACGGACTGGAGATCGTGTTGAGCTGCCCGTCCGTGCCATGCGTCAACACGACATATCGCCCCGCATAGTCCGTGACCTGGCTCAAGCGACCGTTCGAATACGCCAGCGTCGTGATGCGTCCAACGGCATCGGTGACCGACGTCAGCAGCCCGGTCATCATGTCCCGACCGTATGTGATCGAGTTGCCCAGCGAGTCAACCTTCGCCGTGATTCGTCCCGATGTATCGAAGGCGTGATACGATCCATCCGGCTGGTTCAGTCGCCATGACATGTCCGTCTGCTGGGCGAGTGACGAATTCGCCATTTGTCCAAGCATGGGCGTTCCAGTGGAGTCAAACCAAACTCGCACACCGGCACCGTTCACAAACAAGTTGCCACCGGATTGCGGGAACAATTGTTCCAGGCCCGCAAGTGACCAGCCTTTGCCAAATGTACTGGCCGTCCGATTTTCGACCAGGACTGTCTGTGTGAGAGTCTGCAACAGCGTATTGGTCCCCGTCGGTGCCGCCACCTCGATCGTGGCATCATACTTTCCGGTTGTGATCGCAGTGGTGGCCTGCAACGAAATGCGAATCGGCGAGCCCTGTACCATACCGGCTTGATCAATGACAACGCTCGACTGCGAGATACCATTGATCTTCAGTGTGGCCGTCAGAGGCCCCGTGGGCAGCGTTGAGGAATTCCATGTCGTGTCCACCGTCACGATCGGCAGTGCCACCGCTGTGTCCGAGGCATATCCCAATCCAAGTCCGCCTGGCAGGTCGCGATGCACCGCCACGACTCCGGACAACGGGTCCGTTCCAAAGGTCTCAAACCACTGCTGCCCATTCGGATGCACAATACCACCGGTCACGGATCCCAAAAACGAACCAGACATCGTCGTGCCCGTTCCACCGCCCGTCATACCTCCCGTTGAACCCGTACCGCCCGTGCCGCTAGTTGACCCCGTCCCACCCGTTGTTCCCGTGCCGCCCGTCGATCCAGTACCGCCAGTTCCAGTTCCACCCATTCCACCCGGCATGCTGCCGCCAGTACCATACGGATCGCCATCCAGCATCGCGCGATCTTCCAGAGCCTCCGTCATTCCCGCCGCCATCAATCCCAGCGACACGTCGGCCACTCTAAATTGCCCCCCCCCGCCCAGCTTTCCGGCGAGAACCCCGCGACGGTTTCGCACACTGCGAATCGCAATCCGAAAACATCATCGCCACCAGCGAACGAACAACACTTCTCACCATGTCAAAGCTCCAAAGCATCAGGAGAACCGGGAGTCAGCATCATCGCGGGTCTGAGGGTGTCAAGCTCAAGCCCGTGCCGTGACTGTTACAACTTCCCACCGGAATGCAAGTCACTCGGGAGTAGGACTTTCCTGCCTATCTGGAAATATTTTCAGACTTTTTGAAAGGTGTGGTAAGGGCAGATCGGTGGCAGAGTTAGCAGTCGATCGCAAACTTGTTAAGGGAATTCTGGGTTCGTCTCGGAATCTGGGTCTGCCAACGAATCTGTGGGTGAAATCTGTTGCTTCGTTCTCAACCATCATGCTGCGTTCCGCTGTGCTGCCTGCACGCTGCATCGGTCGCGGGCGAAAGTCGATCCTTTTCAATGGCCGCTTATGCACGGGGATTGAAGCATCTGGAATTCATTTGCCTACGCGAGCAATCGGGAATTTTCTTTCCAGCCACGAAACAACCCAAAAAGTACAAAGAAATCAAAGCACGATCCAAGCAATGAGTGATTCTTTGTACTACTACCGATTGATTTCTTGTTGTCCCGCGAAGATTTTCAGGTGACTACTGGACGAGATTGAGGCGAGTGCCACAGGAAAATAACGGACAGGAAGATGGAAAGACCGAAGCGGAATTGCCTTCCGGAATTCCTGATCGCAAAATCACTGTCCCGGAAAATGGCAGAACGATGCGGGCAGAACAATAAACTGCAAAGACAAACGTTTCTGATTGTTCTGCCCCCATCGTTCTGCCTAAGTCCGGAGGATTGAGCGCAGACGTGTCAGCAAAGACTGCAAAGAGTTTGACGGACGGGCATAATACATGGCACAAAGGGATTTGGTTGCGGCCTGAAAGGCCGCGCAGGGCCTTTTTGTGGCTAGAAAACAACACCTCCTGTCGGGCTGTCAGATTCCAGAATGGTGACGTCGCGTGAACGTACAACGGAAGTCTCATCGGGGAACCCAAGGACCGGCGCAGAAATAACTGTCGTGGCCGACGCTGCCAGCGCCGGTTCGGATGCTGGCAGCATCCGCCACGAGGGGACACTTATTGGTGCGCCAGTCCCAAGTGGCATTCTCGCTCATAATTGCAGTCCAGATTCCCAACAACTAAGCGGGCCATTGAAAAATAGTGGGGCGGTGCGTGTGGTAGTCGATAAACCGGGTTTCCACCGGCATGAAGCCGGATGGGGGAACACTCGATTCGGTTCAGCAAACAATTCGCTCAGGAATTTGAATCCTCAACTCCAGCCACAGCATCAAAACAGAATTCAGAATCCCGCCTCTGTCGATGGACTGGACAGATCGCACCCCTCAATTCTGTGGTCGCATAAGTGAGCTGTTCCCTTCGCGGTACTGAATTCGTTGCAAACAGTAATTGAATATCACACAATCCGGGATGTGCCGAAGCCGAAGGTCGAACATCGCGTCGATGTTCGTGCCGAAATCACCGCCACTTTCAGGCGTCTCGTATCAGCTTCCAGGCGGAGCAAAAAGAGACCGGCAGACCCATGCATGTGCCCCAGCAAACATGACCATTGCCATGCAGACTGAGAGAAATCATGAATTCAATTGACGATTATCTACTGTCTCAGACACGCCGACAGTTCTTCGGCCACGGTGCGCTGCGGATGGGAGGCGTCTCACTGGCGCTGATGGCGGCTCAAAACGCGGCGACGGCTCAGGCG
>JAYTAK010000301.1:0-10196 GCA_043737515.1 Candidatus Kuenenia sp.
CGCAGGCGTAGGCGGAAGCAATCGGGAATCGCCTACGCCTGCGGCTCGCCGTTAAACGAATTATGCCAACATAATTCTGGACAAGTGCTCACGTTCGGCGTCACATGCGAATTATCGGGGACGCCCACGATTTCTCTTCGTCAAAAACTCTCCCAATGACCTGTGGTTTTTTCGCCTTCTCACGCTGCCCCGATTTGAGTGAATCATCGGCTTCAGAGATTCGGGAAAACACTGTAGACTGTTCATGGAACAAGAACGCCGATTGCTTACTTCTCACCGATAGTTGACACTGCGGCATTCCTGTTTTGCTGAACATTCCTTGGTAGCGCCTTCCTCACGTGAGTGCGAAAAAATGCGTATTGAAGCCGTTGGGTTTCGCGGATTCCCCCCTTTCACCGATTCCACCGATTCCACGATTGAGTTCCCGGAACTCGATTCGGACTCACTTGCAGAAGTCCATCTTCTTGCGGGACGGAACGGCACAGGGAAAACTCGTCTCCTGTGTCTGCTGGCGGCAGCGTGCGGCAATCCTGCTGATCTCAACGCCCGGCATGCGTTTACGGGCGAGGCAAACGCATTTGTTGCGGCCCGCCCAGCGCCGGATCGCCTTGGTGTTTATTTCGCCAACAAGATTTCCAATTTCACGAGCGGTCCAGTTTTTTTCTCTGCTGGTGAGCCCGAGAGCTTGAACTCCACGGGTACTTTTGAACTTGCGAAAGCGATGACGAATCGCGAACACTGGGTTAGAGATCGCCACCGGTTCGAATCCATCCTCCAGTGTGCATCTGCACGAGGAGTGAAAGCGGCCTTTGTGTCAGCGAAGGGCACTGGCTTGATCGATGATGCTGAAATCGACGTTCTCAAGGATCCAGCCACCACCGGTTTCACTGAATCACTTTCATTCGATCGGAGTAAGAAGCGTGATGAGGAGACCACTCGGACGATTGCGTATTTGATCATGAGCGCAGGCCTTGATGCGCGCAGAGGGTTGAGAACGGATTCGCGTTCACTTCGAATGCTGGAACGCATTGAAGCGGCACTTTCCACACTGACAGACGCTCCTTTTTCTTTCGATTTAACCAATCCTCCAAATCCGCAACTGTTGGCCACATGGGGCACGAAACCCATGAAGTTGTCCCAACTCCCGGATGGCTTGCGATCCATACTTGGGAGCGTTGTGGGCTGGATCGCAAAATTCTCGGCTGAATTCCCAAATGAGCACGATCCGTTGAGCGTGTCAGCGATCATGCTGCTGGATGAGCCCGAATGTCACCTGCATCCGGCATGGCAACGACAGTTGATTCCACTTGTGCAACGCCTGTTCTTCAACGCTCAGATCTTTATCGCGACACATTCACCCTTTGTTATCTCTTCAGTCAATCATGGCTGGATTCACGTGCTGCGGGCTGATGACGAAGGAAACGTGACTGCTGATGCACCCCGGCCATGTAGCGAAGGCGATACTTATCAGGACGTGGTTGAGGACATTCTGGATATTTCACCGGTGCAGTCGTATGACCCGGAAACCGAAACTCTGCTTACCGAGTTTTCCGCCTTGAAGGAATCAGTTCTCAAAGACGAAGCCAGGTTTGAACAGGCGGAACAGTCGGCGCAGGTCATCGGCGCACGGAGTAGTTCCCTTTCACACATCATGGGGAAAGAAATTGCACAGTTGCGGCGGCTATTGGATCAGAAAAGGGCCAGTGCATGAGGGATCAGATTCGCCCTCCAGAGCCGGATGTTCTGCGACAAAAAGGCGCTGAATGGAATGTCCAGTGGGTCAAGCTCAGGACGCAGAAACCTTCGGCCACCTTTTCGTGGTACACGTATCGCAACCAGTCTGCGAGGGAATGGATTCTGCCAGCGTTGAGAGAAATGAATCAGAAGCATTGTTCCTTCTGCGACTCATTTCCGCTGGAACGGCAGGGCGAGCCGATTGAACATTTTCGTCCGAAGAGTGATCCCCGCTTTCTGCATCTCGCGTACACATGGTCCAATTTGTACTACTGTTGCCACGGATGCAACTTAGCCAAGCAGGAACAGTGGGATGAGAATCTGATTTCTCCGGACGAACCTGGCTATGCGTTCACTCGGTATTTCTGCTTCGATTTTGTTGATGGCAGAATCCTTCCGAATCCAGTGGCTGATGCCACAGATCAGCAGCGGGCTCGAGTGACAATTAGCATTTTCAAGTTGAATCAGCCAGCACTCTGTCGGTTACGTTGCGACGAGCTTAATCTGTGGGCAAAACTGCCAGCCGAATCACGAGTGCCGGACGAGCATGCCTTTCGCGATTTTCTGCTGACCGACGAGACTTGAGACTGCAGTGATTGCGATGCGTGCCGATTCGGTGGAGGAAATGAAGACCTCACCGTGTTACACTCCCTGAATCCCCACATGAAACTCTTGCCTGATCACTTAGAACCGGAGACACAACATGGCATCAAATCCAATTCAATGGTTCTGCTGGACGGTCGTGCTTTCTCTGCACCTGCAGTTCGCAGCGGCGGATAACTGGCCGCAGTGGCGAGGGAATCAGGGAGACGGCACATGTAACGAGAAAGGTCTGCCGACGAAATGGACTACCACAGACAACGTTGCGTGGAAAGTCGCTCTGCCGGAACCCGGAAATTCAACGCCCGTGGTGTGGGACGATCGAGTCTACGTGACTCAACCGGTGGTCGCCGGGAATCGTCGCACGCTGATGTGCTTTCATCGGGGCGATGGTCGGTTGCTCTGGCAGGCGGGAACGGAATGGAAAGACGCCGATCCGACACATGCCACCAATCCCGTGTGTTCATCATCGCCCGTCACCGATGGTGAAAGAGTCATTGCCTGGTTCGGCTCAGCGGGCCTGTTCTGCTACGACATGGAAGGCCACGAAATCTGGAAACGCGACCTGGGGATTCAGAAACACATCTGGGGCTATGGTTCGTCGCCCGTGATTCACGGTGACTTGTGCTATCTCAATTTCGGTCCCGGCGAGCGGTCGTTTCTGATCGCCGTGAATAAGAAGACCGGCGAAACAGTCTGGCAACATGACGAACCGATCAACACGCAGGGAACCAGCGAAGCAAAGTTTTCCGGTGCCGACTATTACGGTTCCTGGAGCACACCCGTTCTGCGGCGTATTGGAGAACGCGATCAGTTGATTCTCAGTTTTCCGTTTCGGGTCTGCGGTTTGGACCCGTTGACGGGCAAGGAGCTGTGGACCAGTTCCGGCACAAACGCCCTGGTTTACACGTCGCCGCTGATCGTTGACGACATCGTTGTCGCGATGGGAGGGTACAACGGAATGTCGATTGGAATTCAGGTCAAAGGCGACGGGGATATCACGGAATCCAGTCGGCTCTGGCGCCATCCGAAGACCAAACAGCGCATCGGGTCCGGCGGGATTCACGAGGGTTTTCTGTTCATCCATAACGATCCGGGAATCGCCGAGTGCTTTGAACTGACGACCGGGAAAACGGTCTGGGAAGAGCGGCTCTCCGGACCTGGCACAACGGCAACGAACTGGTCGTCCGTCATGATTGCGAATGGACACTGCTACACGATGACACAGGGCGGCGATTGTTTCATTTTTCGCGCGAGCCCACAGTTTGAACTGGTTTCGACGAACTCACTTGGCGAGGCATCCAATTCCTCGGTGGTGGCCAGCAACGGACAACTGTTTCTGCGCACGCATCAGCATCTGTGGTGCATTGGAAAGCAGCGATGATGGCTTGAAAAAGGGGGCTTGGAAAACGGGTCAGGAACCAATAGTGCGAAGCACCCGTTGGGCCATTTGGCTATTGGTTATCGCGGTAGGGACCGCTGTTGCCAGCGGCCCCCCGTACAAATCCGTACTTGAAGAATTATCTCATACGACTCCTGCCTTGAGTCGGTCGCGAAAGCGTTCGTTGGGATACGGATGGGTGACGCGGGGACGAGGAAGACGCCGACGCACAAGACGCTCGCTTTGATCTTTTCCGTTTGATCTTTCTGACCCCTTTGGTCTTTCAAATCGATAAAGTCGCCTCGCCGTGGCCAGTTGGGAAACGCATCGAGATCGGCGACTCCTCGAACATCACAGCCTGGCAGTATCCTGGCGTTGTGGCACTATCGTGGGTGCGGAGAAAACGTCGTCGTTCATCGACGATTGGAACTCTGGAAAAACCGATGAGTCATATGAGAATTCAACTGACAGGCTGTGAGAATTCCTCACATGGCATTTGCCTTTAGACGGAATCGATTGCGCACTACAATCCATCCGAGCGGAACAAGTGGTAGTCTGCCGGGAACGGGTTCTGCTCCACGTTTTCCGCTGCGTACAGATCATGCTGCCCGCCAAGGATCGCTGTCTGTTCGAGTTGAGGCTGAATGCGATCATTTGACCAGTGCTGAGCGTTGTGTTTGACCTTAAATTTTAGATGCAGCAGGGAAGACCTGCGTTAGGATGGAACATGCTCCAATGCCAGGATCTGAACATTGCCCTTGTTGGCTGCGGTACGGTAGGGACGGGGGTCGTGAAAATCCTGCAGTCGTCGCTGGAATCGCTGCGACAGCGGACGGGGCGTTCGATCCGGCTGCGGCGCGTCGTGGTGCAGAATGTGTCGAAGCCGCGGGATGTCGATCTGGGCAGCATCCCCGTGTCGAACGACATTCGCTCCGTGACGGACGACCCGGAAGTTCATGTCGCCGTCTATGTTGTCGGCGGGATCAATCCGGCACGACAGGATGTCATGGGGCTGCTGCAGTCCGGAAAGGATGTGATCACAGCCAACAAGGCTTTGCTGTACGCGCACGGTGCTGAACTTTTTGCACTGGCTGGAAAACTGAATCGCACCATCTGTTTTGAGGCGGCAGTCGCGGGCGGGATTCCGATCATTTCCGCAGTGAACACCGCGCTGACTGCGAATCGGATTGTTTCCATCGAAGCGATCCTGAACGGAACCAGCAACTTCATTCTGACGCGGATGCTCGATCGTCGTGAAACCTACGATGCCGTGCTGGCAGAAGCTCAGGCGCGCGGCTACGCGGAAGCCGATCCGGCGATGGATGTGGATGGCACCGATGCGGCTCAGAAGTTATCGATTCTGACGCAACTCGCTTACGGCACGCGTGTGCCTCTGGAAGATATTGTGCGTCAGGGCATTCAGCAGATCGAATTGCTGGACCTGCTGGTGGCGGCGGAACTGGGATATCGCGTGAAGTTGCTGGCGACGTCGCGGCTGGCGAAAGAGCGTCTGGAAGTTTCCGTGCAGCCGACCCTGGTCCGTGCCAACCGCGCGATCGGGATGACCAGCGGAGCCGACAACATCGTGTCGATTGAAGGTGATGCCGTGGGCGTGCTGCGATTGTCCGGCGCGGGTGCCGGTCAGATGCCGACCGCGTCCGCCGTGATGGCCGACGTTGTCGATTATGCGACAGGCCGCGCGGCGATTACTTTTCAGTCGATCCTGCGGATGCTGGGGCAGAAACCGATTCAGCTTCAGCCCCAGGAAGAACTCAGTCGCCGCTATTATCTGCGTTTCACCGTCGCCGACCGACCGCATGTGCTGGCCGACATCGCCGACATTCTGGGTCGTCATGAAATCAGCATCAGCAGTGTGCGTCAGGATGAAACCGACGACGTTGACGACGAATCCGGCGTCGCACGCCTGGTGATCATGACGCATCGCACAACCGAAGGCCGCCTGCGAAATGCCGACCATGAAATCGCCGAATTGTCTTCCATTCGCGGCGATCGGATTCGCATGCCGGTCGCGGATTGAACGTAAGAACACATGCGGCAGAAAAATTGATGGCAGAAAAATAAATTGCAGAAAGACCTCAAGTCGCAGTCTGCCTCTTTCTACCGCGCATCAACCCAATCGAGCAATTTGACGTCGCCGCAGCGAACGGCCTCACGCCGTCGGCGGATCTCCGTCGCCCATGCGTGCTCAATCTCGTCGTCAAACTCGTCCGGCTCCAGACTGAGCAGAACCTGCCGGGCTAACTCCGCTCGCTCGTCCACAGGAAGTTTCAATATCTGTTCCAATAACGCTTCGGTAGCCATGAACTCGCCTCCAGGATCATCGAACCGGGAACATCGTCGCATGATACCACAAACGGCGATAAATTTTCTCCGGTTAGACGTGAAACTCATTCCAAATCGCGGACGCAGGTTGTTGCCAGCATTGGCAGCACTGGTCAGGCTGTGCAGTGGCAATTTCCGTCACAACATTGCAAACACATCCATTGACACGGTTTTGACGGGGTGGCCTGCGCCATGAACCATCTGACGGATTAGCTCCGTCGTCTCTCGTGAAAAAGCGGCCTCTCCGCAATGTTCGCATACGAGCGCGGGAATGTTTTCGACCAGCACACGACGTCCTTCGAGGTTGAAGACTTCGCTGACCAATTCCGATTTTGCGGCGTCGTGGCCGCAGACATGGCAGTGAAACATGGCTATCTCCGCTTCCGGATTTCGATCCATTCATTCGGATCAGGTTCATAAATCGTGATAATCTTCGTCAAGCGTTTGAGTCATGTTCCAACTCCTGTCACCAAACCAACGAGTTGACAACCTGGACCAGCTTTGCTTAACGGGACGACTTTTCCAGTGCCCGTGGGGCAGACCGAACTCCCGTTGGGTAAGTCCAGACGTCCTGGCATCAACTTTCCGCCGCCTCGACCAATGCGATCTCGCCGTCGGTCAATCCGTACAATTCATAGACCATGTGATTGAGTTGCCGGGCCGCAGTTGCAATCTGCCGTTCGCCGACCGTTTTGTCCTGATCGGTCTTCGCGTTCGGCAGTTGCTCTTGCATTGCCAGCATTCTCTCTGCTAGTTCAACTACTCGGTTATGGCGAGACACATCCGCTTTTTTCTTGAAGTCCACACGATGGATCGGCAGTTGTTCAATGAATCGTTTCCCATATGACCAGTAACCACCGCGAAATGGGCTGCTTACCTTTCTCAAGTAGAAATCGAGCAATCGAGAATTAAGCAATGCTTGCAGGTAATGGATTGAGTGCGAATCGTCGCTCGCAGCCCAGCGAATACCATAATACGGGCCATTTCCACCACCGGTGAAATAGAGTCCCTTGGAATCGAATGCGTAGCGACCATTTTGCGAAATCACCTGCACGATTAGTTTTGGCGTATCGAATAATGTCAGATTCTTGCGATAGACGTACCCAAACCACTTTTCATTGTCTGCTCGACCAGAATCCCGATTGCGAAGTTCTAATTCGTAACTCATCATGTACGCCCAGGCATTCGGAAAATCTCGCGACATTTCGGCGGCAGAGATCAGAGTCGCTTTGTCGTCTGCAATTCGGTACGGGAAAATCAACCAGTGTGCTGCGTCTGGCTGGACGAAGGGAGACATCGTCACATGACTGAGAAATGGCTTGATCATCTCTCGTTCCAGCATCCATTTGTTGCCATCGCGATCTCTCACTCCGACCATGCTTCGTTTCTCAGGAGATATTTCCTCCACGATATAGATGCTGTCGGCACTCGTTTGCAGTCCAACAAAAATTGATGCGACATCTCCGAGTGTCATGAAATTGCTTGTAAGACGCGCGAACAACGAAGCGTCTTTCCCAGTGACCAGATTCCATTCGGAATCAGTCAGACTGGAATTTGCGATCGTACCCTTTGTCGCCCGTTCTGACGCTCGCCAGTCTTGCAAATCCGACACACGCCAGAGCGACGCTTTTGCATTCTTTGATTTTGACAGAAACAGCAAACATGTGTAGGTGGTCGCATTTGAGAATACTTGCTCGTCTCCAAAGTGGACCATATGCCTCAAATGTCGACCACGGGAAATCAATCCACGTAATGGCTGACCGTATTGTGAATTCAGGAACTTGTGAGGCAAGATGAAGCCCAGGCTACCCGATGCGTTGAGAAGTTCGAGACAGCGTTCGACGAAGACGACATAGATGTCGTAATTGCCCTTGCTCGCAGCGACGTATTTTCGCTTGTAGAACTCAACTTCCGCTGGTGCCCATTCTTTCATTGTTTGGATGCGAATGTACGGTGGATTTCCAATCACGGCGTCGAATCCCCCAGCCTTCATGATCGATTTGAACTCCGTGTGCCAGTCGAAGGCGTTGATCCGATACAATTCTTCTGTGTCAAACAGGCTCGGCTGCCGGGCTTCATAGAATTCTGGCCCGATCAGAGTGTTGCCGCATTTGATGTTACTGCCAAGATCCGGCAATGCGCGTTCATGGAACAACTTCTGCTGTCGCTCCAACACGTCTTTTGTCGCTCCTTCGAGCACCTTCAGCAGCAATGAAAGTTTCGTCACTTCAACAGCCTGAGAATCGATGTCTATTCCATAGATGTTATTCAACAGAATCTGCTTCCGATGAGCTATGGTCAGTCGATAGACGCCGTTTTGATCTCGGTAAATCTGCTTCGTGTGTTTTGCCGGCTCGTGATCGATGTACCACGCAAGGTGCCAGTCAAGCAAATGCTGATACGCACCAATCAGGAAACTTCCGCTGCCACATGCGGGGTCCAGAACCTTCAACTTCGCGGCCTGGGTCGGTGTCTGGCCGTCCAGCAACTTTCCAACAGTCTGCTGCACGATGTATGCGACAATGTGGGTCGGCGTATAGAACACCCCACCAGACTTTTTCACCTCAGGTTTCTCTTCAACCTTTGCACGGTGACCGGCCGTGAGAGTAATCACCTTACCGAGAAACTGCTCGTAAACCTGACCGAGTATGTCGGCGGGCAACACCGAAAACTCATATGGGCTGTCCGGGTAGTAAAGATTCCGGACAATCTCTTTGAGGGTCTCATCGTCTATCTTGAGGGACAGTGTGAATTCATCTGGCGGCTCATATCGACCCTTTTCCGGCGTGAAGTGAAACAGCCCGGAATTGTAACGGTCATCGGCTGCCCGAAATCGTTCAGCCATTCTTGCATAGACGCCCCAACCGTTCAGGAGCGACTGTAACTGGCCGTAGTTTTCAATTCCGCGATCCTCGGCAATTCGCAGAAACACGAGGCGGTCGATAATGCGCTGCACAGCAAAGTTCAGACTTCGCTGGTCGAGGTCAGCATTTCGCAGCGCGAGGTTGCGCGCCAGCGTGAGTCGCCAGTTCTCGATCTCTTTTAGAAACTCACTATCGACCTCGGATGTGCCACGCTTCGATTTGGTGGAATCCGCATACCGATCGAACGAACCTTTTAGAATCGCATCTCGTGAAAAGATCGACGCAATCTCCTCCCAGCGGTCAAGGTATTCTTCAAATCGAAAAAACTTGACGCGAGCCTGCGATGCCTTGTCGGTCGCCACTGGCTTCACTCGGCAATCATAGACCGCGAACTCCTCGAAGTCTGTCAGGATCGACAATGGCATCTTTGCCGACCAGGCATAACGCTTCAATTGGTATGCATGCTCGCGATTTTGCTCAATGTTTTCCGCAGGCTTCTTGGCTTCAAGGAAGAACTTCCGCGTTCCGCCGATTCGGAAACAATAGTCCGGTGCCTTGGATTTGCCACCGATCTTGATTGCGTCCTCGTGAATGACGTCTTTGTAGGCTTCTGCAAAGCCTTGTTCGTTGTCCATGTCCCATCCGAGCGATTTGAACATTGGGTCAACAAACTCACGTCTTAGCTGAGTTTCATTGTATTTTCCAGCTTGGTAATCCTTACGGTGAAGGGTGAATCGTGCGACAAGGTTTTGGATTTCAATTGGTACAGCCACGATTCGTTTCCCTGGGTTCTGTCGATCATCATTTTTGAGTGTATCAGCGATCGAATTCATCGGCCAATATGGACGGCTCATTGCGCCGCTGTATATTCCTGATTGATCTCTGTTGTTGCAACCGTTGCCTCAATTGATCACGATACCTTGGTTCAAAGAGACAACGCGAAACCAGAGATCGACCAGCTTTCCAAACATTCATCCGTTGTTGAACGCATATACAATAGAGGCCATGACATTTCCAACGACTCAAACGAACTTAGTCATTCGCAGTTCCTGACAACCGTCGCGGTCTTTGAAGGCGCGCTGCTGGTGGCTGCGTTCCTCGGTGGCTGGCTGCTGGACTGTCCGGCAACGGCGACATTGAGCTGGTCGCTGGAAGATTTTGGGCTGGGACTGCTGGCGACGGTTCCGATGCTCGTCGTGCTGGCGATCTGTGCGCTGTCGAATTCCGAAGCGATGAAGAAGATCCGAGCTTTCCAACGAGATACGATCGGTCAT
>JAYTAK010000302.1:0-4426 GCA_043737515.1 Candidatus Kuenenia sp.
GGCAGGACGTTGCCCTGAAAAACTTCGCGGGACAGATCCAGTTCATCCAGAGCCAGGTCCAGTGACGCGGCGGATGCTTCTGGGCTGCCGAATCCGACAGGATAGATCGGCCGCTGCAGCTTGCCGTACAACCGCGCGGCCTGAATTGGATCGACATCCAGCGCACCGGAGGCTGCCTGACGTCCGTCGCCAAGAAAGAAGACAACAGGGACGCGATCCTTGCCCATTTCTTCCGACAGCAGTTCGAGCACTCTTCCGTTCGCCGTCATCGTGCCGTCGGCTGCCTCACCCGGGGTTGGCACCGATTGCAGTGAGTCTGCAAAATCGCGAAATCGAATTTCCGCCTTCTTGCCGATGTCCTTCAGACCCGGTTCTGCTGCCGCCAGAATCTTCAGCAGCGCCTGACGCCGTGTTCCACCACCGGAGATATCCTCCGTCTGCATACTGCGACTGACATCGGTCAGGATATAAAGAATGGAATCTGACTGATCCTTACTTTCAAAAACCGCAAAAGGCCGCAGCAGCAACAGACACAACACAACAACGATCGCCAGTCGCAGCACGATCAGCATTCTGCGCCATGCTGTGGGCAGATGTCGGATGCGTCGCGGGTATCCCAGCCACAACACGGCCAGCATCGCCACGCAGGCAATGAGCGTCAACGTCCATGACCAGACTGGTTCGAAGTGAACGGACATAGGAAAACGTCAAATCCCGGTTGGCAGTTGAAGGCGTTATTTTTCACGCATTGCGAATTGACAATGGCGAGCGGTTGGGCGTGAGCCCTCCGTGGCCCGTGCATGAACACACGGAGGGCTGACGCCCAGCCGCTCGCCGCTGCCTCATTTCTGGCCGCGTAAAGTATAACTCGAGAACTACGTGCGAAGACTCCGGTTCTCATTCTGAATCCGGGTTAGATTTGCGTCTGACAATAATCCGAGTCCCTGATCTCGGAGAGCGGGCTTGTGGCAGGATAATGCCACAAGCCCGTTTTTTCGTTGGCGGAGCTGATTCGGAACTGATCCAAGTCTTTGTTTCTGGAGAATTTCGGGGTGACGGCATCAGTTTTGAACGTTTTTCGCGCAAAATCACGAAACGGAAGTGAGTTTCGCAGATCCTGAACGGCCAGGAGGGGTTCGAACGGGACTGCGAATTCGCATTTCCTGTCCTCTGGGGATATTTGCCTTTCTGTTTGGGAGCACGTTCATGATGTCCATTCGATTTGTTCGTCGGGCGGTTGTATTCAGCCTCGCGACGATTCTTGTTTCTGCGTTTGTTCAGGCTCAGCCACCAGGTGGCGGAGGCGGTGGTCGCGGCGGATTTGGCGGGTTCGGTGGCGGTCGTGGTGGACCTACCATGGATCGAGCGATGTTGCTGCGTGCCGAACAGATTCGCAAAGAACTTAAGATTGAAGACGCTCAGGCAGCCACGATCGATGCGGCCTTGGAAGCTTTTAGAGAAGAACGCAACGCCGCACCTCGCCTTGATCCAGAGGCCTACAACAAGTTGTCAGAAGAAGAAAAAACTGCTCTCCGCGAGAAATCGACGAAAGAACGCGAAGAACTGAGTAAGAAAACGGACGAGGCCCTTGCCGCAATGCTGGAGCCGGAACAGGCGAAACGCCTGGATCAGATTTCACTGCAATTGAAACTCCAGAGTACGGCGCTTGACACATTGAAGGGCGATGATCTGAAGACAAAACTTGCTTTGACTGACGAGCAGATTGCCAAACTGGATGATATCCAGAAAGCCGCCGATGCTGAACGCGAGAAGGCTCGAGCAGAGCGTGAAGCAAACGGTGGCCAGGGTGCAGGCGGTGGTCGAGGCCCGGGTGGAGCTGGAATGGAACAGTTTTTGGCTGCTCGCAAGAAACTCAATGAGTCTGCACTTTCCGTGCTGACAGCCGATCAGACCAAAATGCTCAGCGAAATGGAAGGCGCTAAGTTTGAACTCGACATGCAAGCCTTCTTTTCTGGCTTTGGCGGCGGTCGCGGCGGTCCTCCGGGCGGCGGCGGCGGTGGTGGCCGGCAACGTGGTACCGAAGGTGGCAAAGATGGCGGTGGCAAAGGGACTCGTCCTCCAGCAGAATAATCATTCGAGATCGAATGATTCCCAGCGGGACGATGGATATTCATGAACTCAGGGCGACAGCAATCGAAGCTGTCGCCCTTTTTTTGTGATTTGTCCATTCAACGAATTGAGGTTGAATCTGCAGTCCGGAATAAAGTCGCGCTGTGCAAATAGACGGGCGCGGCTGGATTTGAGACACTGCCTGCAAGGAGGTCGTTCTTCTGACGACCAGCGCGGGAAGTCTTTCAATGCGGCTGTTGATTATGGAATCGCTGTTCAGGCACTCATTGATCAGGAACGGTAAGCGATTGTTGCGAGTCGTGATGATTGCGTGCTGCGTCGTATCGTGCTGCGCGGGCTCATTGGCCCCCGCTCAGCAGGATGGCGAAGACGTTCGGCAGCGCGAACTGCTGAAGATGATTTCCGATGCGGAGCAGTCACTGGCCGACAAGCAATGGCTGCGAGCTGTCGAACAGTTTGATGCCGCATGGGAAAAGGCGTGTGAACGGGAAGATCCGCTGCTGACAGCGTCGGGAACAGATGTCAATCAGTTGGCTGTGGGCCAAACGCAGCGACTGGCGGGCGGACGCGCGAAGCTGGAGGATCTGTTTCTCACGGGTCCGGAACAATTCACGACAGAGTATCGTGGACAGTTCGAGCAGGTCGCCGAATCCCGCATTTCCGAAGCGATCGCGTCCTCCGATTTCCTGACACTGCGGCGTCTGACACTGCGGTATGCGTTTTGTCAGGCGGCTCAGAATGGTCTGCGGATTCTGGCGCGACAGTCGATTGATCGCGGCGATGATCTCGAAGCTGCGCTGTTGCTGAATCGGATGTTGCGTGTTACAGGAAACGAGACGAACAGACGAGACTCGGCAGTGTTGTCTCTCCAGATCGCCGTTTGCAATTGGCGTGCAGGATTGAACAGTGATGCCGAGGAAGACCTGGCTGATCTGCTTGCCAAACATCCAGAGTCCTTCACGCTGCAGAAGTTGCCTGTGCCGGCATCGACATCTGTGACCGACCTGCAGAACTGGTTTACCGCGCTGACAGCCGTGCCCGCAGTGGGCGTTTCGGAATGGACTCAGCCCGGCGGCAGCTATCGCCGTTTCGCGTCTCGCTCGCGCAGCCCGGCTCGGCTCGAACAGGCATGGGTCTCGGATTCACTGACGGTTAACGATGTGCTGTTTACTGAGCGTCTGAATCCCATTCTGCAGTCGCTACGCACTCCGCTGACGGAGTTCAGTGAAGCACAAGCACAGCAGAACAGCATCGTGGTGCCTGCCGCGACCCCGTTGCGCGTCGGTGAACTTGTGATCTTTCGCACGCCGTGCGGAGTGCGGGCAGTCCGCGCGACGGATGGCGAAATCGTGTGGGAGGTCGTGCATCCGGACGGTCGTGTGCGCGATGTCCTGCAGGCCATTGAAGAGGAGGCAAGCCAGCAGCTTCAGCCCGTGGATCCCGAAAATCCTGACGCGCAGGCCGCAATGCAGCGGAACCTGGAAATGCAGACGATGACGCGTTCGCTGATCATGGCGCAGAGCCTGCGAAATCAGTTGGTGCGCACGAACACGACGGCCCAGATGTCTGCCTCTGCCACCACGCTGTTTGTGTGTGAAGATGCCTCCGGGACGACGGCAGACGAACAGTTTCGCATGGTGTTTCGCACTGCCCCCGTCGAACAGCCGGCGAACAATTTTATTCGTGCGTACGATCTGACGACGGGGCTTTTCAAATGGGAAGTCGGGGGCAAAACGCAGTCTGACACGCAACCTGAAGGCAAAGGCAATTCGCTGGCGGGGTACTATTTTCTGGGCGCACCGCTGGTCCTGGGAAATCGCACGTATGTGCTGGCACAAAAGAGCGAAGAGATTTTTCTGCTGCAGATTGCAGAACCGGCAGCGACCGGTGGCGCTCCCGCCAATCCGCGTGTCGTGCGTTCGCAGTTGCTGACCCAGCCCGAGTTCAAAGCAGGGGAGCATCCGGTGCGAAAACACGCCGGCCTGATGCCATCGTACGCACATGGATTGCTGATCTGTCCGACTTGCGATGAACGCATCGTCGCGGTCTCCGCTGAAGACAATGCTGTACGGTGGGTGTTTCGCTATGCCGCAAATATTCGTCAGCAGGAACTGGGCGGTGACGCGCCCGTGTTTTTTGGAGCGCGCGACAACTGGGATTCTGTGCGAGTGGATCTGGATTCACGCTGGACGGATTCGCTGCCTCGCATTGCCGGAAACAACGTAATCGTCACGCCCCGTGATTCGGCTCAATTGTTCTGTCTGGATCTGCAGACCGGACAGGAACGCTGGAAGCTGGGACGCAGTCAGTTTCACAGTATTGCCGCAATCGTTGA
>JAYTAK010000303.1:0-1877 GCA_043737515.1 Candidatus Kuenenia sp.
GAAGATGGAAAGACCGAAGCGGAATTGCCTTCCGGAATTCCTGATCGCAAAATCACTGTCCCGGGAAATGGCAGAACGATGAGGGCAGGACAATAAACCGCACAGACAAACGCTGCTTATCGTTCTGCCCGCATCGTTCTGCCAAAGTCCGGAGGATTGATCGCAGAAATGTCAGCAAAGACAGCGAAGAGATGGACGAACAGGCATAACACGTGGCACAAAGGGATTTGGTTGCAGCCTGAAGGGCCGCGCTGGGTTGTTTCGTGGCTAGAAAAAATGTCCCGATTGCTCGCAAAGTCAAATGAATTCCGGATGCTGCAATCCCAGTGAATAAGCGGGCCATTGTAAATCATAAATCCGAGGGCGTGCGGCGATTCTATCGCTGATAGATCGGCAACAACTGATACGCGGGCGTCAGAGCCAGGATCGCGAGGGAAGTGCTGTAGGCTGCCCCATAATTACGTTCAGCTCCGCCAGCGATGGGCCAGCCGCCCTCCGGAGTTTGTTCCTGCAGCAGGTTGCGGGCGATCTGCGGGAAGATTTGGTTCCAGGTGTCGCCCCCGACCTGAGCTGTCGCCTGGCTGCTGTAGTACGACGACAGGTAGTAGTAGCCGTCCTGCCATGGACGTGGATAATCCCGACTGCGAAACCAAGCAGCTCCGGCAGGAATACCCGCGTGTGTGTGGCGCCCACCGAGAATCAGCGTGAGCATAGAAGACGCGGTGTTCGCGAGCGTGATCTGTGGATTCGCGGTCGGGTCTGATTCCAGCGGTCGGTATCGGAAGACTCCCTTGTCATGCAGAGCCGGATCTTTTTCGTAGCAACGTTCGACGAAATCCAGCCCTTCGTCGAAGTATTGCTTTGGAACATTGAACTCCGCATTGCGAGCCGACCTCAGAAACATCAGCGCCCAGCCGGTGACTGACATGTCGGACGATGCGTTTGGTCCTTCGGGATAGCCGTAACGAAAGCCTCCAATGTCGCTGGGCTTTTCCTTCTGCCGTGTCTGCACTTCGCGGTGATAAATCAGCGCGTTGGTGATGGCGGCTTCGATCTTCGTTGAGCGTTCGCCGCGGGTCATGCCATAAACTTCGCCCAGCATCAGCCCTGCGATCGAATGATTGTAGTTCACTGTCTGTGCCGGACTCAGGTGGCCGACGGGCGGCGTGACGGGCAGCAGGGAGAAGTAGCCTCGCCGTCTTTGCGTGGAGAGCACAAAGTCGATGGCTCTGGAAATCTGCGCTCCGTACTTGCCTTCGTCCGGCATGTGGCCTCGCGAAAGAAATGCCATGACGGCGAATGAGGTGACAGCGGGCTGAGCCGCATCTTCACTCGGGAATCTTCCATCTTCCTCCTGAACGCTTGCCAGATACGCCAGGCCCCGATCCACCGCAGATTCCACGTTCGACCATTCCGCCGGAGGCAGCGCGGCGTAGAGGTTTGAGGATTCTGAGATGATCGAGGGTGCCGCTTCCTGAGCAGCAACCTGTGATCGCGTCAATGCGATCCAAATCACTGTCGTCGCCAGCAAGCGCGTAACCACCAGCGGAACGGCGCTAGCCGCCGGTGCCAGTCTGGCTGGTTGCAGAAGATTCCGGCAATCGGAGGAAGGGAATTGGGTG
Source organism: Candidatus Kuenenia sp. (assembly GCA_043737515.1). Lineage (GTDB taxonomy): Bacteria > Planctomycetota > Planctomycetia > Planctomycetales > Planctomycetaceae > SXXK01. The sequence goes on from JAYTAK010000303.1 coordinate 1,623, forward strand.
ATCATGGCGTCTTATTCTCGTCCTTCGTCCAAACGGACATTGGATCGGATTGATAAAGAAAAGCAGACGGACACCGGCGACTAGCGCCAAATGGCGTGGACTTAAGGCGAGCGGGGGATGTAAATCCCCTGATTTGTTGCGAATGAGGCGAAAATCAGGGCACTTACGTACCCCGCTCGCCTGTCAAATTCCTTAAGTCCACGCCATTGGGCTATCGCCGATCCGCTCATTAACCGCCGCCGGCTCCGCCGGTGA
>JAYTAK010000304.1:0-10184 GCA_043737515.1 Candidatus Kuenenia sp.
TGATGACTCTTAAGGTCTCGCACTCGTCTGGCCAGTTGCATGTTTTCACGTTGCATTTGCTGCAGTGGCAGGCAGCGGCTTTCCATGATTGCCAGCGCCTCCTGCGCAGCACTCAGGCGACGACTCTCCAGTTGCCACCAGATGACCATCAGGAGGCTGCCGGCCGCCCAGATGACAGACCATTGCAGTAGCCGCGTTCTGACCAGCAGGTACAATCGGAATCGCCATGTCAACAGATTGATTGATCGTCTGTTCATAGTTCCCATGCCAATGCAGAAAGTGCCGCAGCAGTCGCGAATACCGGAGAAACAGATTCCGATGATGAACCGCGTAAAGTCCAGTTATAGACGGGTAAGCCAAGCTGTTGCTGCAGCAGCAAATCCATATTGCGAATTGCAGCACCTCCGCCCACCATACACAGGTGTGCCGGTATCTGTTCGGGAAACTGCATTTTCATGAAACTCAGGGTTTCATGGATTTCCTCAACCAGATCCCGTGTCGCACTTGCCGTTACATTCGTAAGCAGTGATTGCAATTCTGTTTGCTTTCCGGCCCCGTGAAGAGTGGCAGAGACACCATAGGTCGTCAGAATTGCTTCGGCTTCAGCCGCTGACAGTTTCAACTGCTGGCGGACGCCATGCACGATCCTTTGCATGCCGCAATGCTTCAGTGCTCGTGCGATGAACGGCTGTCCTAGATGAACGACCGTCAAAGTCGCCACGGAATGTCCCCAATCCAGTACAGTGTACGATGGTGCGGCAATCGTCGCAGTGGAAAACGACGTTGCCATTTCAGACGCTCTGATTGTGGCAAACGGAACGGCGTCGAGGACATGACACTGAAGCTTTGCGTGCAGCAGACTGTTCGCGACAGCATCCGAAAGCGTGCGCGGCATGGACAGCACATGGAGCTGGGTCATTCCTCGCGGTTCCTGGTGTTCACCGTTCGAAGCGTCCCAGAACTCAAATTCCTGCGGAACCGTCGATGCGTGGTGATCGTTCTCAATTTCCAGTGAGATCAGTTCCCGTTGTTCATCTTCTGTGCCCTTGGCGCTGACAAGCGTACGCAACTGACAATGATTCATGGAAACAAGGCAAGCCGTGTCTCGACCGTGAAAGCCTCCGTGGACTTGCAGGGCTTTGCGGATTGCTTCACCAACTCGACCGCTGCTGAAACTTTGCAGATCGAATGGATTGTTGTCGTCGGCGCGAATCGCCAGGCTGCGAGCGATGTGCAGTCGCCCGCCGGAACGCTCAAGCTGAGCCAGCTTGATGGTGGCTGTGCCGATATCAATGCCGATCCAGCCCGTCTTCTGACGCTGCGAAACGGATGCACCTGGATTTCTGAAGATACTCAGCAACGACATGACGAATCTCGTTTACGAAGCCTGCGACAAACTGATCATCGGTAACATGATGGACAGCACGACCATCGCCACCAAAAATCCCATGAAAATGATGATCATCGGTTCGAGGTACTTTGACAGTTCCTGAAGGCGACGTTCACCGTCGTCTTCGTAGAATGCCCCCACCTTGTGCATCACGAATCCCAGTCGGCCGGTCTTTTCCGCAGTCAGGACCATTTGAGCAGCGCCTCCAGGTACGAATGGTGCGGCCGCCAAAGCCGCTCCGATCCCGCGACCATTGAGGACTTCAATTTCCAGGCCGTTGAACAGTTCCCGAAAGACCGAGTTCTTCACAGTTCCCCGGGCAAGCTGAAGAGCCGAGAGCAACGGCACGCCACTTTGAAGCATCGAACCCAGTAGTTGGAATGAGCGTCCGATAGCCAGTGATTGAGAGACATCCCGGATCACCGCTGTGTTCAGCATCGCCCCGTCGATTTTTTTGCGAAACGCGGGGGACCGCCACAGATGAACGCATCCAGCACCGATGGCCGCAGCACCGCCACTCCAGTAGATCAGATCGTGACGCAGACTCTTTGAGAGCTTCAAAAGAATCTCCGTTATCATGGGCAGCGGCACTTTCATTTCATCGAAGATCTCACCGAAGTGCGGAAGGACGAAGAACAACAGCACACCCAGCACCACCACTGACAGCACTGTCAAAATGACGGGATAGGCCAGGACGGTCTTCAGCATACTGCTGGTACGGATTTCGTTGCGTAAAGTATTGGTCAGACGGTCCAGGACTTCCGCCATACGTCCAGAAGCTTCGCCCGCCGCAATCGTAGCGATATAACCAGCATCAAAGACGCTGGGATGTTTTTCAAGTGCTGCCGCAATCGGTATGCCTTCTGAGAGATCCTGATGGACACCCATCAGTGTCTCGCGCAGCTTTGGATTTATGCACTGCGCGGCAATCTGTGAGACGCCCTCCGCCAGATCAACACCCGTGTCCGACATAATGGCAAGTTGCGATGTCAGCATCAGCAGGTCGCGCTTTGGAACATGCTTCTTTCTGGAGAGCTTCAACAGAGATTCGGCGAATGAACCTCTGTGACTCATTGAAATTGACAGTAACAACTGTCCCTGCTTACGCAGGTACTGCTGCGCTGCGACGGTTGAATCCGCTTCGATCGTACCGGAGAAAATGTCTCCGGCGAGTGATTTGGATTTGTAGGAATAAAGCATTGGAGAATCTCAAGAATCTAATCGTTGCAACTGCCATCTGATCAGGTGGAGCCCGAGCTGTTGATGCGGCTCACTGAATTTCACATTCCTTAATCAACAAACGCCACTCGGGCAACTTCTTCCAGACTTGTCTTCCCTTCCTCAGCCATCAATAAACCTTCGTCCAGCAGCGATGTCCCACCGTTGTCACGATGCCAGCGGCGAATCGATTCCACATTGCTGTCGCTGGTGATGATTTGACGCAGTTCACTGTTAACGGACAGCAGCTCATAAATTCCGCTGCGGCCGCTGAATCCGGTGTCATGGCATTCCGTGCAGCCTTCGCCACGTTCGAACGACCGACGTCGATTCCCCTGATAGCGCAGGGAATCGAAGACTTCGTTAGACGGGAAATACGATGAACGACATTTGGGACAGATGTTTCTGATCAGACGCTGAGCCACCACGCCCACCAGAGCTGCAGAAATCTTAAACGGGGCGATACCCATATCCAGTAGCCGAGTCACTGCTCCGGCGCTGTCGTTTGTGTGCAGTGTACTCAGTACAAGATGACCAGTGAGCGATGCCTGAATGGCAACTTCCGCAGTCTCCACGTCGCGGATTTCCCCGACCATGATCACGTCCGGGTCCTGGCGCAGGATCGAACGCAGTGCGCTGGCGAACGTCATCGACGAAGCGGCATCGACCTGCACCTGACTGATCAGCGGCACCTGATATTCCACTGGATCTTCAACGGTCACAATCTTTGTATGCACAGATTTCATCAGTTCCAGCGCGGAATACAGCGTAGTGGACTTTCCGCTGCCGGTTGGACCGGTCACAAGAACCAGGCCATTCGGTTTGCACAGCATGCGTTTGATTTCGCCGAGCTGGCTGCTGCGAAACCCCAGCCTGGCAAGGTCAAACGAAACCTTCTGTCGGTCCAGAATTCGCATCACCACGTTTTCGCCGAGAACTGTCGGCAGTGTGGAAACTCGGAGGTCGATTTGTTTACCATCGACCGCCACATGGATTCGTCCATCCTGCGGATGTCGTCGCTCGGCGATATCCATGCGTGACATGACTTTAATTCGTGACACAATCGCAGCGTGAAAATCCAGACGAGGTCGCAGCACTTCCTGCAGTTCCCCATCAATGCGGTATCGAACCACCGACATCTTCTCGCCCGGTTCAATGTGAATATCGCTTGCCCCTTCGCGAACGCCATGCACAATGATGTAATTGACAAGATTAATGATCGGGCTGCCTTCGGCCACGATCCCCAGATCCATCAAGTCAGACTGTTCGTCTTCCGTGTCCAGCTTGATGGCGTCATCATTCAGATCCGCTGTGGTGGAATCGACAGCGAATCCGTCACGATAGCAGCGCTGGATCATCCGCGCGATATCGACGGGCAGGGCAAACAACGGACGAATCCGCAGTTGTGTGATCCGCGCCAGTTCGTCGCGCTGCTGGAGATTCCGAGGTTCAGACATCGCCACCGTGAGCGTGCCATGCACACGAAACAACGCCAGCGCACCGAGCGATTCGGCTACCGCTCGCGGAATGATCTTTACAACCTCGGGATCAACCATGCCGTCACGCAAACGGACGCCCTGGACTCCCAGTTGCTTTTCCAGGAATGGCAGAATCACGGCTTCATCGACGTAGCCCATTTCAACCAGAACTTCGCCTAATCTTGCGTTGGTGCTTTGCTGTCGTCCCAAAGCGCTCTTTAACTGCTCCTCGGTCAACAGACCAGCAGCAATCAATTGCTCACCAAGAGGCGGAGCGGCAGTCAGAATTCCCGCAGCGACGTTCAGACGAGTCAGCGGTGAGTCAAGGAGCAGCGAGCCTGTCATTTGGCGAAACTCCCCGCAGCTGCGATGGAATTCTCAAAGACTTCAAACATGGCAACCACGTTCGTCGCTTTAAGAATGTCACGACACAGACTGCCTGGCGATGCGAGTTTGATGCAGCCTCCGCGCGACATACTTTGACGCTGACAGTCGACCAGCAGTTCCATTCCACAACTGTCAATCAATGGAATGCCGGTCAAATCCAGCACAATCCGCGGTTGACGCTGATTCTCGCAGCATTTCAGCAGTTTAGTGAATTCTTCAATGGTTGCTGAGGTTAACGGTTGATCGCCACGGATCAGATCAACGGCCCCTTGTCGCGTTCGCTCAAACATGTGATTCCTTTTACGCCACCGGAAGGATCATGGTGAAACGCGAGCCTTTATCGAGTTCGCTGCGAACAGTAATGCTGCCACCATGCAGACGCACAACCTCCTGAGCAAATGACAGCCCCAACCCCGTCCCGTTGATGTCGCGTATCCGCTGATCATCGCTGCGGAAAAACTTGTTGAAGACTTTTCCGAGTTCTTCAGGGGCGATCCCAAAACCCGAGTCTTCGACATGAACCCGGATTTCCGAGTTCGCCAGTTCAACATTCAATGACACTTTTCCGCCAGCAGGTGTGTACTTTCCGGCGTTGCCAAGCAGGTTGACCAGGGCCGCTGAAATCTTGTCTTTGTCGAGGCTCAGTTCCGGCAGCCTGGCAGGCAAATGGATGTGCAGTTCAATCTGCTTCTGATCCAACTGAGCGCGTGTTTTGTCCAGTGCTTCGCCGATGAGTCGTTCAAGATTCGTCGGATGGCGATTGAGTGCCAGCGAGCCCGCTTCCATGCGGCTGATATTCAGGAATTCATCGACAAAGCGGCTGAGGCGTGTTGCTTCGGAACTGATAGTATTCAAATACGATTTCTGTAGGTCTTCATCTAACTCGTCATCCATCTCCAGCGCTTCTGCACAGATTTTAATGTTCGACAGGGGAGTTCGCAGTTCATGCGTGGCGGTATCGACAAACTGATCGCGAGTGTGTTCAACCAGTTTCAACTGCGAAATGTCGCGCAGTGACCACAGTTGCATCGTCGTCTCGGAATCATCAGCTTTGAACGGTATGCGGGCCAATCGCAGGACTCCGTCAGCCAGATCAGATGATCGGCAGAGTTCGATGACCGCAGGGCGAGACATTTCCTGACATTGTGCGGAGTACTTCTCGAAATTTGTGTTGACGGCATCCGGAATAAAGCCGAGCAGTGGCTGACCGTGCAATGATTTCTCATCGGAATCCAGCAACAACACGAATGCGCGGTTGGCAAATGTCACAAGCCCTGAAGAATCAGTGACGGCGATCCCGTCGCTCATGTGCTGTAGAATCTGTTCGAATTTCTGAGTTCGAACACCGCCAAGCACATCGTTCAGCCGCGTTTCCAGATTCTTCAGAACCTGACCGTGTTCGACTTTGGCAACCAGCCGGTTCCAGCCAACGGCTCCCGGACTGGATTCCTCGACACAATGAATGTTCATTGAACCAGTGTCGTCGCCGAGGGCAAGAGTCGCAAGTTGCTGATCAATGGACGCACAGGTTTGTACGACTCCCCGCAGCCGAAGGCTGCCCACAAGCAGCAAGACGACCGGAATTGACACAGCCGTGGCAAAATGCCGGTTAACCAGCTTCATCAGAGGACTGGATTCATCGGGCTGAACCCGCGCTTGCAGCACGCCGAACACTTTGTCTTCGAGGCGCAGCGGCATCCAGTACTCCTTAGGTCCCGGTTGATCTTCGCGCAGATACGACACGCGCTCAACAACACCAGGGATTGCATCCGCAGCAAGTCGAATCACGCCTTTGCGCCCTTTGAGCGCCGGATTGGAATGTGCGGAGTACACGCCTTCGAGATTCAGCACGCCGCAAAACTGCAGTTCGCTGTCTTGCGCAAGTTGTTCGATAATCGCCTGCTGTTCGTCGCCATGGTTTTCTGCCAGATCCTCCGTAAGCTGTTTTGCAGATTCCGCCAGTCGAGCGAGCAGGCCCAGTCCGTTAGACGGTGCCTGGGACGCTTTCATGATGATGAGCATGCTCACTGCCAGTGTCACAATGCTGAGCAAACCAAACATCAGGTAGTTTGAAAGCAGGCGCCGCGTGAGCTGATCCGGATTTGTGCAGGGGAGTTTCATGGCAACATTCAGGCGGAGATTTTACATCATGTTGTGAATTCAGATCACGGACTGCGGATCGACAATCGCGTGGGAGCGATCGTTCGAATTCAGGCATTCCCTGACGACAGTGACCAGCTCGCTGGGACTGAATGGTTTGTAAAGAAAGACTCGAATTCCCAGATCCAGTCGCAGTTGCTCCGTATCCACTTCCAACCCGCGGCTGCTGACGAAGATCACTGGAACATCACAATTCAGTGGCGTCAACCGGAGATTTCGCACGAATTCGTCGCCGTTCATCCGGGGCATTCGAAAGTCCGTCACGACTGTGTCAAATCTCAGCGTTTCGACCAGCTCACAGGCTTCGACACCGTTGCGGGCCACCGTGGGATTGAATCCCGCCCGGCTAAGACTGCGTTTCAGTACATCCGCCATGATCAAAGTGTCTTCGACGATCAGGATTCGATTGCGAGGTTCGGCAGACATAACAAGCTTAGTCAGTAAGCGGGAGGAACGAACACCGTCCGAAATGCAAAACAGCCGCCTTCGACACAGGACTCCTGTACTCGATGTCACGGCTGCGTAATTCTGAGGCCTGAAAGCCACACTCGGCTGGACGTCTTCGTTGTAAATCAAGTGGTCAACCGAAACCTTCTCCCCCGCAGTTTCGTGGTGGGATTCAGTAGCTAATGTAGTCCGCGTGGTTGATCCGGATTTCACCGGTCGCCTTGTTGTAGATCCATGCTGCGGCATCGGACGTAACAACCAATGGATTCGCCGCCGAAAATGCCACGTCTGAATTTGCTTTTCCAACCGGCAGGGTAGGGAAGTCTTTTCGCAGGAACGGCTGAATCTGAGCCTTGAATGTCGCCACGGAATCGTCCTGTCCTGGATAGGTGGTGTTGTTTACCTGAAACAGTTGAACTGCGTCGCGGACAACTTCAATAGTCTGCGCCGACGACTTATTTCTTGCTGTAGCGACTGAGTCGAAGAATTTCGGGGCCGCGATCGTTGCGATGATTCCGATAATAAGAATCACAACCGTTAACTCGACCAGGGTAAACCCACGACGCATACGACGATTCATACAAGTCTTCATTTTTTGCTCCCGCTTGATTTGGTTCACATTGAGACGTTCACGTTTGGTTCCACTCGCTCCGGCGAACCAGAACCAGAATCAACAATAATTCGATACACATTCACTCTATGTTGCGGAATTGCCCCGTGTGTGAAAAAAACTTCAATAAAAAAACAGATTCTTCTGGCATCAACAATGACGGTATGACGCGCTTCGAATGTTTCGCTGCATTTACGACGGGTATTCGTTAAGAGCAATACCGTTCAATTATTGAACGTAGTAGGCACACTCCGTGTGCCGCAACCGTTGAAAAGCATAGCTTTTCGAGTCCGGGCGGACGGCACTCGGAGTGTGCCTGCTACTTTTTGAACGGTATTGTCGTTAAGAGGATCCGCATCACCACGGAGGCGCTCATGCCTCCAAATCAGATGTGTTTTTGTGTCTTCGGACGGAGACCGACCGTTGGTTCTGGCCTGCGGATGCAATCACCAATGGAGTGGACCAGGTGTGCGGAAGGTCCAGCCCGACGCCATTGGGTTCATCAGAGACGTCGCTCACCAGTTGTCGAAATGCCGTGGAATTGGCGACACCAACCTTTGTCCCTCAGAGAGTTTCATCGTCCAATCGGTTTTCCTCTACCAATTTGCAGGAAATCTCTCCCCGCCCGCGAATTCATGACCTAACGTTGCGATTGAGGCAAGTTCCATTGCAGGGCGAATCAGAAGTCGCAGAGTTTCAGGGTGCGTCCACGATGCCGAAATCGCTAGTGTCGGACAAGATATTGGAATCGTCTGGCAATGCGCTTTTCGAGCTGCAAAGTGCTTTCGCAGTTCCGTTGCGTCTCTATCTGTTTAACGGCGCGTGGCATCAACTCGATCATCACCATAATATCACCAGCGATGCCGCGCTGACTCATCAATGGTTTGACATGTCCGTCATTCCTTGTCCCTCTCTGAATCAACCTGAACCGTTTCTGCACTCCGTTTCCGCCGGATTTCATGTCGTTGGAATTCCTGTTGAATCGACACGCAGCGCCGTCGTTTATGCAGTAGGTGAGTCAGAATCAGGGCTGGACACACTCCTGCGGGCGATTTCAATTCAGTCGCAACAGATTCGCGAACTCCGCGAAGAGAGTCATCGTGATTCAATTAAATTCGACAGTTTCTCCGATCAGATTCTGCATTCATTCGAAGAACGAAGCTGGCTGTTGCAACTGACCGACCATCTGGAAATGTGTGAGGTCAGTCGCAACATGGGAGATGTTGTGCAGAATCTCCTGCCGCGACTCAGAGCTATTCTCTGCGCCGAGTCGGTCGCGTTTCTGCCGGAGTCGTCACCGGGCGTTTTCAAAGCACCGGTCATCGAGACGCGTGAGCCTGGCAATGCTCCTGCGAGTCATCTAAAAATCCCGGAAATTGTTGCGAAATATCGCAGTCGGGCATTGATTCAACCGTTCATCTGCAATTGGGGTCCGCAGGACACTGGACCGGATTGCATTCGTGGTGTGCAGTCCCTGATGATTGCCTGTGTAGCGCGCGATTCACAGGTCGTCGGTTGGCTGATGGCATTGAATGCTGAACCCAATCCCGCCATGGTCACCTACCTGACGGTGGACAAGGATGATCCGAAGTTTTCCGATATTGGTTTTGGAACCCCTGAAGCAGGGCTGCTGAAATCAGCCGCCTCGGTACTCGCCACCCATCACCACAACTTGAAACTGTTCCATGCAAACCGAAGTTTGACCGTTGGTGTCGTTCGTTCGCTGGCCGACGCCGTCGATGCACGCGATACGTATACTCATGGTCACAGCGACCGTGTCGCACGCCTGGGCCACCATCTGGCTCGTCGCATCGGTGCAAGTGCTCAGACCTGTGAACAACTGTTGATGACGGGGATGTTGCACGACATTGGAAAAATTGGTGTGCCGGACTACGTGCTGTTAAAAGCAGATCGCCTGAGCGCTGAAGAGTTTGATCTGATCAAACGCCATCCGGTGATTGGACACCAGATACTGCAACATATCACGGAACTCGACTACACACTGGATGGAGTTCTTTATCATCACGAAGCCTGGGATGGAAGTGGCTATCCGGCAGGTCTTACGGGGAAAAACATACCGCTGTCCGGTCGGCTGCTGGCGGTCGTGGATGCTTTTGATGCGATGACAAGCAATCGCCCTTACCGCAACCGGATGTCGTTCGATAAGGCCGAGAAAATCCTGTACGACGGCGCGGGAACGCAATGGGATCCGGAACTTGTAACGACGTTTCTGCAGCATAAGGACGAATTCCGCAACATCTGCCTGAGACCTGTCACAGAGTGCCAGAGTATCGACATGATCGATCTGAATGCGCTGTACATGAATAATGGCCACCTGGAAGCCGTGGTCAAGTCGGCAATGTCCGAGGCTGCTGGTTAGCAGTCGGAATCGATTACCGCGCCACCGCTCGGCTGCTTGCTGCAGATTGCCGTCACAACCAGACGGATTTGCACAACACCCCCCCGAGAACTCACAAGGTCGGCTGCCCCGGCC
>JAYTAK010000305.1:0-4420 GCA_043737515.1 Candidatus Kuenenia sp.
TCTGGCATCGAACATCAGGCCATCGGGATCTTCCAGGACTTTACGCAGCTCGGGCAACTGTTCGGCAGTTGCCCATGTGCAGAAGACTTCGGTCGCGGACTTGCGCACAAACCCATTGCTGTTCGTCATGTGGTTTTTCATCACGCGAAGCACTTCATCCCGCTTCGAATCCACCACCGCGATCTGCGACAGTCTTATGAGAGGCTGGGTGGCACCTGATCCGCCTTCCTGTGCCTTCAGTTGAGCCAGCAATTCATCGACCAGCGCAGGATTAGGCGTCGATTTTTCTTCTTCCTGCTTCTTGCGATTCGATTCTGCCAGATCTTTTTCCTGCTGGATTTCTTCGACGCTCCGCAGCGTGTACGTGATCTTGACCGGGACGTCGATCGTCTGTCCTTCATCCTGCTGCTGAATTCTGGAATTGAATTCAAGACTGCCAGGCATGCCGCGTTCAGTATCGAACACGACTGTACCGTTGCCACGAATATTCATGTACGGTTGACCGTTCGATCGTGTGGCGGTGAATTCGTACGACTTCGCGATGGAGATCTTGTTGTTCAGCGAATTCTCAACGCGATAGGAAGTTTTTTCCGTCGCCGGAATCGTTTCGACAACTTCATCCTCCCGATCACGACCGAACGGATCAGGGAATCCCGGCGGGCCGCCGAACCCGCGTCGTCCGCCAAACGGTCCGCCTCTGCCAAACGGACCATTGTCTTCGCGCTTGATGCGTTGCAGATTCGTTTCCGATTCGGTCTGCCATTCTGATTCGGAATAAGCATCGAGAGGTTCAAGGAAGAAGACGCCTACATGTCCAAGCACGGCTGGCAATTGCTCATTTCCCTGAAACTCCACGACTTGACCCAGCGCATTCACCGTCAACCGGCCCTGATCGGACGTATGCGACGGAAAAGACGGTCGGCCTGGCATTTCAAAGCCACGTCCCATGCGGCGTGTCTGCTGCTGCGATTCGGAAAAACTGGCGGTGTAGGATACATTGTAGAGATGGCCACCACTGTTTCCCCAGACACGAATATAGGCCACGGCCGGCGTGACCCGTCGAGCGACCTCAGTGCCAGCGAGTTCCTGTGCCGCAGCCGCGACTGGAAACGGCATGTTCACTGTTGCCGCCAGCGTACGCAGTTGATTGATCGGTGCCGCGAATCCAACGGACGTCACTGACGAACCAGACAACTTAGCGCTGGCGACGCCGACCACCTGACCGGCTCCATTCACAACCGGCCCGCCGCTGTTGCCCGGATTGATCGACGCGTCGATCTGTATTCGCTTGCCTCGTTGCTTGTCCTGCACGATTCCAGCCACAGTCCCCGTGGTGACTTTGACATCCGTGCCCAGCACATCGGACAGCGGATAGCCAATCGCGCGGACGGATTCGGCCAGTTGCACAGAATCGGAATCGGCCAGCGTCAGCACGGGCAGTCCTTTCGCGTTGATGCGAATCAGGGCGACGTCGGATTTCGCATCGACAGCGATCACGGTGGCTGGATAGCTCTGACCACCAAGATTCACTTCCATCCGCTTGGCGCCTTCCACCACATGCGCGCAAGTCGCGAGGATGCCGTCGGCTGCTACGACGAAGCCAGTCCCGGAACTTTCTTCGTCGTCCATTGCTTTGCTGGCGCTGCCTTCGACTTTATAGGAACAGACGCCGGTTGTTCTGGTAAAACTGTCGCCGTCGCCCTCCTGAATGGAAAACTGATACACGAATTCCGCGCCGGGTTTCCATTCGTACCGCAGTTTTCGACTCTCACTGGAGACTGCCGCGACGGCTGTGTTGCCATTGCCGACACCGTTGCCGTTTCCAGCGTTTGGAGCTGGACCAGGTGACGCAGGCGGGGTGATTGATGGTGGCGTGATTGGCGCAGGCGGTGTGGTTGATGGCGGCGTGATTGACGGAGGCGTGACGACTGCGGGGTTTGTTGCACCCGGTGTCCCTGCGTCCGCAATGACGGGCGGAACATTCTGGAATGTGCTTCCGGGGTCAGTTGTCGTGTCCACCGGAGTTGTCTGGACCACAGAATTCGTAGTGTCGGTCGCTCGGGTCATCCACCAAACGACACCACCGATCAACAACAGCATGAGCACGCCACCACCGCCACCGACGATGCCAACCAGCAGTCCGTACTTCTGCCAGAATGATGGTTGCGGTTTTCGAGCAGGCACCGGTAGGCCATACGACTCGTAGCCCGGTGTTTCCCAATCATTTTCCTGATTGCCCACTGGCCGCCGTGTGCCTGACGAACCACGCCCCGGCCTCGCAGCGGCTGATGCCCGTGGCGGCGATGGCGGAGTCTGTGCGGTCGGTTGCGGAGGACGTGTCGCACGCGGCGCCTCGACGGGTGGCGTCTGTCGTGTCGGAGCTTTGGCCTGAGGGGCACTTGGTCGCTGCTGCGCCGGACTCGGCTGCGCCGCGCGCTTCTGGGCGGGAGGCTGCGGGGCACGAGTCGGTTCAGGCGGATCGATCGCAAGTTGTTCGCCGCATCGCGGACATGCCAGTTTGATTACGGTCTGCGATTCCCTCACGCGGAGTTTCGTCAGACATCCCGGGCATTCGACAATCTGATGACTCATCCGGAGATCTCCTGGTTTGGCTGCACAACCGGTGCGTCGGACATGCATGTCCGCGTTCAAGGAGAACAGTGTGCCAATGTGCTGTCGAGATTTCCAGTGAAAACCGATTTCAAGCGGTTTGATGATTCAGTCTGGCGTTTTACGTGGGGTAAGCTTCCAGCTTGCCATCGTTGAATGCACATAGGGTGTGTGCAGTGCCAGCGGAACACATCAGTTTTTCACGCTTTCCCCAAATGGTGCGTTGCGCTCCGCTTCACGCGCCCTGCGATTTTACCGCATGCGGTTGGCATTGGCTCGTTTAACCGCGTGCCCAGCGGGCCGCGCGAGCCGCGCCTGCTGAATTGATTTCCACGCGCGGGGCGTTGCCCACGCGGTTAAACGAATGTGCCATCCTCAACCGCACGCGGTATAAATCAACAGCCCGGTGGCCGACGTTTTCCCAGGGAGACCCTGGGTCAGGATCACTCGAATGCTACGACAGAATCGGCAGCAGCAGGCCGGTGCCGTGCTGGAGTTCGCGGGTGACGATCGAGCCCATCAACGTGGTACATGTGCAATCGTGGATTTCAATTTCGGCGGTTGTGCCGATTAGACGAGGATTGCCATCAAACACCACGATGCGATCACATTCAGATCGCCCCGTCAGTTGCAGAGCCAGTCTCGCGGCTTCTGGTGAGGCATGTTGCAGCGTCTGCGGTTCTTCGTCATGGTGATGATCGTGGTCGTGTTCATGCCCAGGATGATGCTCCTGGGTGATCGGCAGTAACCCGCCGTGATCCATCGGCTGACCTTCGCGGGCCGCTCGTTTCGCCGCCGATTTGCTCGGACCTTCCACCAGCACAGACACACGACGACCAATAAACTCAGCGTTGTCTTCTTCGCTGATCCGGTTCTGCAGGTCGAGCATCTCGTTGTTGCGACGACGCTTCACATCATCCGGAATATCATCTTCAAACATCTCAAACGCTTTCGTGCCTTCGCGTTTGCTGTACTTGAAAATGAAGCTGTTCTTAAAACGAAACTCCTGAACCGTATCCATGCTCTTCTGAAACGCTTCCTCGGTCTCGCCGCAGAAGCCGACGATGAAGTCGCTGGAAATCGCACACCCCGGTATCTGTTCGCGGATACGATGCATCATTTCACGGTACTCATCCACCGTGTAACCGCGCTTCATGTGTTTGAGTACTTCATCGCAGCCCGATTGCAGCGGGACATGCAGATACTTCATCACCTTCGGCAGGTCGCGAACGGCCTGCAGCAGGTCGTCGGTCATGTCGCGCGGAAAGTTCGTGATGAACCGAATACGTTCGATCCCATCGATTTCGTGCAGTTGCTCCAGCAATTCGGACATCCGCACGAGGCGACCGTCTTCAGTGTACTTGTAACTGTTGACGGTCTGGCCGAGCAGCGTGATTTCCTTCACGCCCTGATCTGCCAGAACTCGCGTTTCCTTCAGGATATGTGCCGGCGGACGACTCTGTTCAGGTCCGCGCGTGACTGGCACCACACAGTACGTGCAGAACTTGTCACAGCCGATCATAATCCGCACGAAAGCCTGAAATGGCGTCGGACGCATTTCAGGATCACGCAACGGATCGTAGCTTTGAAAGCTGTCCGACACTTCGGAACGTGATCCGTCGCGGCGACCGAGGCTGACAGCTTTCGTCTGGACCCGAACTGCAGATTCGCGCGTCTCACGAATCATACGCGGGATTTCTGCGAGCTGCCCGGTGCCGACCACAATGTCCACATACGGCGCTTTTTGAAAGATCAGATCCTGATCCTTCTGAGCCATACAGCCCAGCACGCCGATGACTTTTTGCGGCCG
>JAYTAK010000306.1:0-10181 GCA_043737515.1 Candidatus Kuenenia sp.
AGAGGTGACGACGTTCGAAGAGAAGCCAGAGACCTACACAGTAATCACGACCGTAACAAAACAAGTCCCGGTGACCGTCTGTAAAGCAGTTTGTGTGCCTGAAACGAGAACTCGAAACAACACAATTGACGTCACCTGGGAAGAACCTGGAACGGTCCTCGGAATTGCCTTTAGCGGCGACGGACGTTGCCTTGCCGCTGCCTGCGAGGACGGCTCCACACTGGTCTGGGATGCCGTGGACTGCCAGCCTCACGATGCCGTTACTTGGGCAGACGGTCGCTTAATGTGTACTTCTGCCAGCCCGGACGGTCGACTGATTGCTACGGGAGGAGACATGGGCAGTGGCTGCGAATGTGCGGGACTCATCCGAATCTACGATGCCGACACTGGTCGGTTGACTCGTGAAATTGAAGCAACGGCCGGTGCAGTCACTGCGATCGCGTTCACACCCGACAGTCAGAATGTCGTGATTGCTGCGGGATGCAACAATTGGCAGTTGGGACCATCATGTTCCATCGTCGGCGATCATGTGCCGATGTCACAGGAGCTTGCGAACCAATTCTCCGCAGCACGTCAGACGATTGACCTCAGCAGCCATTGCGAGGTTTGGAACGTCGCGACCGGCACGCGAGTCCTGGAGATCGGTGACCCTGAAGCATCAATCGATAAGATCCTTGTTCACCAGACCGATGGTCGCGTTCTGATCGCCGCCGACAAGTCGATTCGACTGCACGACGGCACCAGCGGAAAAGAACTGCGACGCTGGACCATGAACTCGTACGCCGTGTCGCTGGCCGTCATACCGAACGGAAAGCAATTTGCAGTATCGACTGGTGACGGAACGATCCTGATGAGCAATCTGGATTCCGATGAGCCACCAAAGCAGATCGCAGAGAAGCTGTCACACAGTCTACTGACATTTGATTCCGCCGGGACCCAGCTTGCCGCCGTCGAGACCATCTGGAGTGCTGGCCAGGGGATGAACATGCCTGTTCCGCAGCAACTGCAAACTCCTCAGGAACGACCTGCTCCGTCAGTCAAACCGGAGTTAGCCTCAAGGCGTCAGTTGCACTTGTGGAATGTGGAATCTCCGGAAACGCACCGGGTCATGCCGTTGACTTCGTCTCACACAGTCAGCGGCATCGCCTGGGATTCTCCTTTGAAATCGTTTGTCATCAGCGGGGAGGATGGAAGTGTGGTGCTGGTGAATCCTGACGACGGATCGCAATCACTGCGGATGACAGGGCACAGAGACGCCACTCGCGTACTCACGCTTCCGGACGGACGGTTCGCTTCGTTCGGTTCGGAGAACAAACTGAACGTCTGGCGAATTGCCCCGGCAGAAAAACGGAATCCGGACTGCCTCGAATGTACGCCCCTGAGCGCAGCCCCGCCGGTTCTGCCCGCGCCTCAGCAAATGCCGCACACGCCCCCTGACGTCATTGCCACGCCCCCACAAGCCTCCGCTATCAGAGTTCAATTCAGTAACGAAGGGACGCTGGCGGCGATTTCAGGACGTCAGCCAGTGGAGACACCCGGCGGCACAACGCAGTGAAGGAATTGCGTCGTGCTTTGTCGAAGCAAAGATTTCAGGTTGGGTGGCCGGGGCTGGACTGAGCGGAGCGAAGGAAGCCGCGGGGTTTCGGGCTGTCGCCCTCCAACCCCGGCCACCCGAATACAAAGATGTGACAAAGCAGTAGCCGAATTCGTGAGAATTCGGAGGGGCTCCATTTCTTCCGAAAACTCACGACTCGGCTCTGGATCCGATTTCCAGGCTTTTCATTAAGGTTTACCAATGAACGTTCCCATGATTCGCAATCTCGCCGTCCTGCTCGTCTGTCTTACCGCTTCGGTCGGGTGCAACCAGACCAACCACGCCGAGGTGGCCAAGGTGAAGGCTGAGGCCGATGCCGCCATAGTGAAGGCTGAGGTGGAACTCGCAAAAGCAAAGGCTGAGGCAGCAGTCGCGAAGGCTCAACTCGCCGAGCTACAGGCTGCTCCGGCACAGCCGAATCCCGTGGCTGACAACCGAAAGGCGGCGGAATGGGTACTCAGCATCAGTGGAATACTGAAAGTTGTGGCCGAGGACAAACTCATCGAAATTCACGGCCCGGATGGCAAATTGCCTGACGAAACATTTGAGATCGCCGAGATCAAATTACCGGGAGGGAACGCAGTCACAAACGAAAACGTCAGGATCATTAGCGGTTTGAATTCTGTACTCCTCGTGAATGCCACGGGCAACAAGCTCACTGACTTTACGTTTCTCAAGGGAATGACCAACCTTCGACACTTTAATGGCCACGACACGGATCTGGATGATGCTTGCCTTGGCTATTTGAAAGACTGTCCGAAAATGGAATCTCTGGATATCGGAACGAATTACCAGAATCATGTCACGGACGACGGCATCCAGAACCTGAAGGACATGAAGTTCCTGGTCTTCCTCGATATTCTCGGGACGAGAGCGACCGACGCCAGCCTTGAATCCATCAAAGGATTGACGAACCTGACATATCTGGCAGTTGGTAATCATGGTGTGAAAACTGACATCTCAGATACCGGACTTGCCAATCTTGCCGCCATGAAGAAACTGGAGACACTGATCATTGTGAATGCCGCAGTCACGGATGCTGGTCTGGAACACGTAAAGAAGTTGGCCAATTTGAAACGTGTTGATCTGGCGAAAACGCAGGCGACTGAGGCCGGTGTCACCTCGTTGAAAGTCGCTCTTCCTGAATGTCAAATCCAGTTTGTGCCGTAGATCGGCAAGGGTAGTGAGTGAATCGGCAAATGGTTCCGCCCCAGAAGCCACGTCCAGACAACAGACAGTATCCCGCAGTCAGCGTTCGCCTCGTCGTCAACTCGGGTCCGCATGCCGGGACGGTGGTTTCATGGACATCCGGTCGGTATGTGATTGGCCGGAGCGTTCAGGCCAGTTTGGCTCTGCCGCATGATCTCGTCGCCAGCACGGAACATTGCTGCTTCGAGATTGATGATCGTGGTTGCCGGATCCAGGACCTGGACAGCCGTTCGGGAACTCATGTCAACGGGCGACCTGTGAAGACCGCAGAAATTCACTCCGGCGACTCCCTCCGAATCGGGATGTCGGATCTGCTGGTGAAGTTCTGCAGCGCTGCAAGCCTTGATGCGACGGTCATCGGCAAATTGCCTGAATCTGATGCGAGTGAGGCGACGGCGATTTCCGGCGTGGCACCCACTGCGAAAGTGGCGGGCTTGCTCGATATTCCCGGCTACACCATCCGGCGTAAGCTCGGCGAAGGCGGCATGGGTGTCGTTTACGAAGCGCTGCGACTGGCCCACAACGATCGTGTTGCGGTCAAGACCATCATTCCGAATCAGGGAACGACTCGCCGAGCCATTCAACTGTTTCAGCGTGAGATGAATCTGTTATCCCGGCTGGACCATCCGCATATTGTTCGGTTTCTGGACAGCGGAGAATTCGCCGGTCAGATTTACCTGGTGATGGAATACGTCGAAACGGTGGACGTGCATGCATTCGCGAAAGATCTTGATCTGCAGCAAAGGATACGATTGTTCTGTGGTATTGCCTGCCAGATTCTTGCCGCCCTCGATCATGCGCATCAGCAGAAGCTTGTCCATCGGGATGTAAAGCCCCGGAACATCCTGGTGGCGCGAGAGAAGAACCGCTTCTCTGCAAAACTTGCTGACTTCGGTCTCGCCAAGAACTTTGAACAGGCCGGGCTGAGCCAGTTGACCGCAGACAATGAAATCCGCGGGACGCCCGCCTTCATGCCATGGGAACAATTTCAGAACAGCCGGTACGCGAAGCCTGCCGTGGATATTTATTCGACCGCGGCGACACTGTTCTATTACCTGACCGGCAAGTCACCCGGACACACAAATCCCAGTGGACAGTCGCAAACGACCCTGGGTTCGTTCCTCAGTCTGTTCACCCGGTCACAATCAACAGACGCTCAGGCGGAGCAGATATCCGAAGGATTGACCTCACTTCCGAACGGGCTCGCCGAAGTATTGAATCGTGCGCTGGCCTCCACGCCTCGACATCGTTTTCCGTCCGCCCTGGCGATGCGTGAAGCATTGCTGCCTTTTACGCGGACGGCGAAGCGTGGCAAACCGCCGGAACATACTTAATCCACGAAAGCAGTTTCCCACTGTCCGCGGATTTGGTCGAGCTTGCGATCAATCGTTCGTTCTGAGCATTCCAACTGGACCGCGATTTCGCTGTTGCGATAACCCAGCAAACGAAGAACGGCGATTTCGCGAAGGTCGTCAGTCAGCGACTGCAGCAGTTCCGTACTGTTGATATCCAGATCGGTCGGCGAATAGCTGCCCGCAAGATCATCAAGCGATCCCCGTGTCCCGTCGGAGCGATCCAGACTGCCTTCCGTCAGCACACGTCCGCCGCCCCGTTTCTCCGCCCGTTCATGGCGCAGTTGCCGCAGTGACTTGCGAACAGTGATCACTCCCAGCAGGTTCCACATGTTATGGCGATCGAGCTGATCCCCGAATTCTCCATCGGCGGCGCGTTTCCAGAAGCTGGCAAAGGCGCTTTGAACGGCGTCATCGACATCAGCCATGCGTTGAGGTCGGTTGGCCAGTGTTTTGCGGGCGAGTCCCAGGAGTCGCGGCAGGAACCGTTGCCAAAGAGTCGAAACGGCGGCTTCATCCCCAGCCATCATCTGATTCAGGAACATGGTAATCGACCCGTTCGACTCATCCATTGCGGTTTGCCTTTGATTGGCGGTGACGCTCAATACCGATTCGTGTTGAGAAAACAGAGCTGCTGGTCCAGCATAATGGATCACACACATTCCTGACGAGCGTCGCAGGCGGATTTCGATGTTGCAGCCAGTGGGTATTTCTGTTTGAGCTGTTGAGTCAGCGGAATCGCCCGCCGCAGAACGCCTTTATTTCGTCGTTGCCCGGATTCGATCCATCCGGACATACTCATTCCAACGGTCGTCGTATCCTGAGTAGTGGATAAAGTAGCCTCGTTTATCGATGTGGAGGACCTTTGCGGGATACCAGCTTTCTTTCCATTTGACTTCTACCTGATCGCCCTGACGAATCTCCGTCGTATTTCGTGCCTCTGGTGGAGCTGAAATCGGTTCGCTCTTCTGAGGCCAATGGTCCTTCAGGAACGCGGAGAACCTGCCCGCTTTAAGGATATCCTGATATTCGCGTGCGGTGGGTTCGATAATGACCTGCTTACTGATCTCGACGCCATCCTCGAAAGTACTCAACCCGAAGAGACGGCCATCCGGCAGATAGTGACGGCAAGTCCTATGGACGACCGCATGCACATGGGGAGTTTCGGTGGACTTCTTTCCGCTCCGAAAATACAGCGTCTGGATGCCATGCGGCAGTCCCTGATCCATGTGATCGGTGGAAGCGATGGCTCCATCAGCATACCAGGTTGTGGTCTTCCCTTCTGCCAGACCACCCTTGAAGTTCATTTCACTGAATTTTTTCCCGTTGGGATAGTAGCAGCCCCGTTTGCCTTCCACGCGACCGTTGACGTATTCCTCGGTCACGATCAAGCGGTTCTGATCGTCATAAGCGCGGCAGGGACCGTGTGGCACGCCCTCATTGAATTCGGCGACGCACCGGCGTTTGGGAAAGAACAGGTCCGCCTCAACGGTGAGTTCCCGCATCTCTGAGGCGTTTATTGGCGAAGCGAAGGAAACAGCACCATACAGGATGAGTCCCACACACAAGCGGAAAGAGGAGGTTTTCATGTCGGTTCCTTTTTGTTGAGCGAGTCAGTTCAGATTCCCACGAAGAGACGCGTCTTCGATTGGGTGACATTAAGGAAGTGCCCAAACGGGAATGGAATGCGACAGGAATTCCTGGAAAACCGCGTCATGCGGAAAAACGAACGTTATTGCCAGTTGTGGTCCGTTTGAAAATGTCTGGCCCCGGAAATAACGACTTAGGATCGGCGCAATAATAACTGTCGGATTTAAGCAGTGGTGTAAACGTTATTTGACATAACTCGTTAAACAAAAAACTTCTGACTCCCTGCTTAACAAGGAGGCATCAGTTGATGCAATCAGTCACGGAACATTTTCCCTGTGCCTCGGACGCGGGAGGGTGAACAAGCGGAATCGCAATTTAAGGCAAGAAGATTACGGGGCAGGAAAATTAAACAACTCCAATGCGACTCATCTACTTACCTCGAAATTTTCTTGCCTAAACAACACCAGACTGTTATTTTCATCCCAGCCCTAAGCTGGCCATTGTAACAAAATGGATCTTTTCGGGATCACTCAGATTCCCCGCTTTTGCGCTCGCAGCACCGTCGGTCTCGCTGTCGAAAACACTTCGCGGCCCCGGCGAAGCCCAACGAAAAAAGACCTGCGCCATTTTTGATCCATCGCATCTTTCGCTCGACTACTATTCATGGTGATGCGACGGACATGAATGTCCATCCTACTTAAGTTTTAAACACATGCTCGCGTCTTCAATAAAGTTGCCATCAAGATCGTAGTGCAGCAGTCGGCCTTTGGGCTCGTGCCCGCGATCACTGCTTGCATGGCGTACGTCGATCTTAATCCTGTTCGAACGGGCCTGGCGGCGACTCCTGTGAAGACCAATTTCACAAATGCTCAGGATCGAATCGCCGATCTGAAGAGTGCTGACGAAGTTTCGATGGCCAATGCAAAAGACTCGCGAATTGAACATGGCGAGAAAGCGAGGATGCGATTCTCAGATAAGTAACAACGAGCCTTCCGAATCTCTTCCTGATTCATTTGGTCATGAACCAGCCAGTGAGTCGCCGTGGATGAAACTTCGATCAGCCTTGACAGCACTTCCCCGGCGGTTACATTCGTGCGTCTACGTACGATGATGTACCAGAGATCTACGGTTCGTGCCATGCTGGTCATTCTGGAGAAGCAGGGTCTCGTGGCACGCGATGCGCATCCGACGGATGGACGAGCACGAACCGTTATTCTGACTCGATCCGGTCTCCGAAAGTTCCAGCAGGTCTGGGAAAGCCGGTCAGCCAGTCCGAGACCGCATGGTCAGCGCACTGAGCACCAGTGAAACGTATCTGCTTCTTTCGTTACTTGCAGCGTGTTTCACAATCACTTGCGGCGACTTCGTCGGCGAGGGCGACCGCTTCCAGCGAAAACAGAACTTAGATCCTTTCTTTCCAACAACTGCGCATTTTGCGCGCATCTTTTCGACTGTTGTTCTTTCGGATTTCGAAATTCGGACTTCGGATTTGCGGCTTCGCCGCGCTAGGAGTGTAGTATGCAAAGTGTGAGCATCGTTCTGATGTTGCTTCTGACAGGAATCACAAATCTGGTGCAGGACGGCGGAAACGCTGGCGATGAAAAGCCCGCACAGGAGCAGGCGGGCTCTGTTCGCCCGAATGCAGAACGGCCTCAGAACGGACCTCAACAGGGTCGGGGCGGACCGGGCGGGTTTGGCGATCCGATCGAACTGGGGCCCGACGACAAGCAGATCTATCCCGATCCGGCCGACAGCATCGTGGCCAAACGGGACGACATCCCGCATGGCAAGCTGGAGATGATCGAATACGAATCAAAGACGGTCGGCACGTCACGCAAACTGAACGTCTACACGCCACCGGGCTATTCGTCTGAAAAGAAGTACCCGGTGCTGTATCTGCTGCACGGGATTGGCGGCGATGAAACTGAATGGCAGCGATTTGCCACACCGGACCTGCTGTTCGACAACCTCATCGCGGACGGCAAGGCGAGGCCAATGATTGTCGTCATGCCCAATGGTCGTGCTCAGAAGAACGACCGAGCCGAAGGAAATGTCTTTGAATCGGCTCCGGCCTTTGCGGTGTTTGAACGGGACCTGCTGGACGATGTCATTCCCGCCATCGAATCGCGTTATTCGGTTCAGGCCGACCGGGCACATCGAGCCTTAGCAGGCTTGTCGATGGGAGGCGGCCAGTCGCTGAACTTCGGCCTCGGCCATCTGGACACATTCGCCTGGGTTGGCGGATTTTCCTCGGCACCAAATACAAAGCAGCCCGAGGAGTTGATGACGGATCCTGCCAAAGCCAAAGAACAACTGATACTGCTGTGGCTGTCCTGCGGCAATAAGGACGGCCTGATGCGCATCAGCCAGCGGACTCAGCGTTACCTGAAGGAGAACGGAGTTCCTCATCTCTGGAACGTAGACTCACACGGGCACGACCCGACTCACTGGCGAAACAACCTGTACCACTTCGCGCAACTCGTTTTCAACGACGAAGCTTCGAAAGCCGCATTGAGTCAAGCGTCTGCCGCAGCAGACTTAAAGCCGAATTCATCGGACAAGCCTCAGTCGAATAACACGCCCGCTCCACGGGAGCAGAAACTCCCTGAAGGCATCACGGACGATTTTCAGCCGGCTTCGACCAATCAGCCGGGACGCGACTATCCTCAGGTGAACTCGCAGGGACGAGTCAGGTTTCGAGTTGTCGCACCGGAAGCGACGAGCGTCAGTTGTACGTTTCGTGACAGCACCGAATTTGTCAAAGGGGAAGACGGTGCATGGATCGGTTATGGTGAAAACGAATATGGATGGAGTGTTCAGGGCCACGCAGGTCTGATCATGGACAATCTGATTGCTGAACAGAAGACGAAGCCTTTTCTCATCGTGATGACGTATGGTATGACCAATGAGATTCGTTTTGGTGCGCTTCGTGAGTTTGACATTCGGCCGTTCCAGACGGTTCTATGCGACGAGCTGATCCCGTATGTCGATGCCAACTTCCACACGCTGGTCTGGCATGCCCAGACTCCAGACTGGTTCTTTGAGAACGGGGACCGCGACATCGTCACCCAGCGAATGAAGGATCATATTCAGACTCTGGTTGGTCGATACGAAGGCAAGCTTCAAAGCTGGGACGTCGTGAATGAAGCAATCAATGACGGTGGCGATGACGAGACGGCAACGACGGAAGGTCTTCGGAATTCCAAATGGATGCAGGCGATCGGGCCGGAATACCTTACGCTCGCATTTCGCTTTGCACATGAAGCGGATCCCGAAACGATTCTGAATTACAACGATTACAACATCGAATCCGGTCCGAAGCATGCCAGTTCGATGATCCTGCTGAGGCGACTTCTGAGCGAAGGTGCTCCAGTTCACGCCGTAGGAATTCAGGGACACTGGCGAACCGGAAGCGTTCCGTTCGAAGACATTGATCAAGCCATTTCAGACTATGCGTCTCTGGGTCTGAAGGTCAGCATTACAGAACTGGATGTCACCATTCGCGGAGCATCCGGTGGCCAGTTTGGTGGAGGCTTCGGCCGCAGAGGCCAGCGTAACGCGACGCCTGCCTCCGCCGAGGATCTGAATCGTCAGGCGGACGATTATGCGAAGCTGTTCGCGATCTTCGAGAAACACAAGGACGTCATCGAACGCATCACCTTCTAGGGCCTTCACGATCGTCGCACCTGGCGATTCGGCCAGCACCCTCTGATCCGACGGCAACGGCCAGCCCAAACCTGCTTACGCGGCCATTGTGAAGTCGGTAGAGAAGACTGACGATGGTTCCAGATAGCTGGGCAACGAGCGGAACAAGCGTCCGCAATCGTCGGGTTCGTGAGGGCGTCTGAGTGATCCGGGTTTTGTTCCGTCGGCACGGATCGTGTGGCCGGAGCGGTTTGCCGCAACGCGGCTCAATGTGAAAGTCGTTTACCACTTCCCTCGTACGTGCATGCGACCTCACCATTCTGGAATCTGACAGCCCGACAGGATGTGTTGTTTTCTAGCCACGAAAAGGCACAAAAGACCCAGCGCGGGCTTCGCCCGCAACCCATCGTCGAAGTCGGGACACAAGCACAGCGTTGTCATTCACGCAGGAAGACATGTGGCAGAAAAATTCATGGCAGAAAAATGAATCGCAGAAAGACCTCAATTCGTGTTCTGTATTCTTCTGCCCCTTGTTTTTCTGCCAGACCTGACTTCAGCAATCAGACGCCTGATAAACTTCGCGGCACAACAAGAAATCAACTGTTAGTAGTACAAAAGACCCATCGCGGCTTCGCTTCGCTCAGCCGCAACCAAATGCGATTTGTGTTTTGCCTTTGGATCTCCCTGCCCCCACCTTCTTTCATCCGCAGTCCGGCCTTGCCATCCGCAGGAAGCCTTTCAAGGCCGTTGTCCTGCGGATGGCAGAGCCGAACTGCGGATGAAGAACCGCA
>JAYTAK010000307.1:0-1874 GCA_043737515.1 Candidatus Kuenenia sp.
GGACGTTAGTCCCCTGATTCTTCGTGAGGCCCACAATCAGGGGATTGACATCCCCCGCTCGCCGAAGGCATGCCTCAATTTCGACCGCTCGCAGAATAAAGCAACAACTGCGTTGTCTCGGCGGGGTGATCACTCACCGGGAGGTTGCTGCTGCGTTTCCGCCGGTCGAAGCGTCACACCATCTCTGGCAATGGAGGCAATCACAAAGCCTTTGACGTTGTCTCCCTCGTGGTAAATCTGGTTGTCAATGATCGCGGCTTTACGGCGTGCGCTGTGGAAGAGCATTTGGACTGTTATGCCGGATTCAGGCATGGGCATTGACGAAATTCTCGGCGTGGCGACCTGGTCGGGAGGACTCGCCGGATTCATGCCCATAGAAGCGACTTCTTCCGCAGTCGCAGTGTCGATGCCAACCGGGGCGGCATCAGACGAAGGGGTGTTCGAGTCCAGAGTGCCGGATGGAACGTCGTCGTCGGAACCAGAAGCAGCATTCTCACGTTCCGGGACTTCGGGGCGGAATGGATTGTGCGTCAGCAGAAACTCCAGTGGCACTTCAGGCCAGAGGATTTCACGACTTGCCGATGAGGCACTTGAAGTCGCGAGGTTATCCGAACCAACTGGAGCTGACGTGTCAGATGTTGCTTCGGTGTGTTCATCGGGTTCCTCCTCAGAACCACTGAACGCGACAAGAAAAATCAAAACCGCCGCCAGCCCGGCGACCAGTTTCCATTGCCCGGACTTCCGCGTGGAAGCCGTAACATTGAACGAACGCACGGTCTCAGCCACGATGCAGCTCCTTCGGCACGGATGCCAGTGCGCTAGTCGGCGAAAAGTAGATGGTAAGCGTCATATCCAGTGAATACGTCAGCCCGTCGGCAACCGGCAGGATTGATAACTTGTTGGCACGGCTTAATCGAGGCAGACTGTGGAGTCGATTCAGAAAGTTGCAGACGCCTTCATAAGACCCCTGCGATGTCATGCTCAGTGACATTTCGTGGTACTCCTCCTTTTCGGAGATGGTTCCCGGATGGTAGTCGATGATTTCGACTCCGACGTCTTTCGCCAGCGTGGTGATTTGACCAAGAAAGTCTGATTCGCGGGCGACGTTGGGAATGCGGTCGAGCAGGGATTGAATCTTCTGATCGGCTTCGTCAAGAACTTTGTTCAGACGTTGATTCTCCCGAATAACAGTGGACTCCAGATCAAGGACCTTCCGTAGATCTTGTTCCTGCGACACGACATCGGCGTTTTCCTGAGTCAGCGGAATGACGACCGCCTTGAGCATCAGGCCGCATCCAGCGGCGGCAATCAGCAGTCCGCCCAGATGCAGGCTCCAGGCCCATTTGCTGAGTTTTTGTTCTGTTCGGCTGATCAGCATCGCTGCACCATTTTCCTCAAAGAACACACTTCACGAGATATGACTGGGTTCGCCGCGTTTGATTGTCGGCACCTATCGAGCTGACGAGTTCCACCGCCTGAAACACCTGACTGTCCCTCAGCAGACCGACAAACTGCGACAGTGTGATGTTGCCATCAGCGACTCCGTTCAAAGTCAGGATCGTGACTTCATGCATTTGCGGTGCCACGGCTTTCCCGGCTGCTGCATTCTTTGCGGCCCCGGCAGCCTCTGTCGGCGTGAGGCGTTCGGTTTCCATTTTTTTGTCGATTGCCATGGAATCGATGCGAAGCGTACCTTCGCATTCCGATACTTTCTGGCTAAGAAGCCCCAGCAGTCGATACGGCAATTGTTCGTCATTCAGGCGCGTGAGCAACGACTGATGACTCTTAAGGTCTCGCACTCGTCTGGCCAGTTGCATGTTTTCACGTTGCATTTGCTGCAGTGGCAGGCAGCGGCTTTCCATGATTGCCAGCGC
>JAYTAK010000308.1:0-4414 GCA_043737515.1 Candidatus Kuenenia sp.
ACTTTGCGCCTGACAAGCTGGAAGCTTATCCCACGTCAATCAGTGCGGGCATCATTCCGCCACCTCTCCAAAGCCACACCATGAAACTCCGCGTTCTAAAACTGTGCGCGTTGTTGTGCGGCCTGACGTTGCTGTTTGTGGAATGCTTTCAGCCGCTTGCAGCCGACGAACGGTTCGACTGGCCCGGTATTCGCGGTCCACGGTGGGATGGAATCTCGACCGAGTTAGGCATTATGGATGCCTGGCCTGAGCAAGGGCCACCGGTGTTATGGACTCGGGAACTGGGGCAGGGATATTCCGCGTTCATTGCCTGGGGCGATCGCATCGCAACTCAGTATCAAAGTCTGAGCGGTCAGTATCTGATCTGCATGGATGGCAACACCGGCAAGACGCTTTGGGAATATCGATACGACTGGCCATACGATCCCGCCGGTGTATATCCCGGCCCCCGCGCGACTCCGACTTATCACGATGGCCGGATCTATTTTGCCAGTCCCGCCGGGCTGATCGGATGCCTCGACGCCGACACAGGGACTCTGCAATGGTCGGTGGATCTGGCCGAGACGTTTGGCTGTGAACTGACGGGGTTCGGCTATGCCTGCTCGCCGACTGTCATCGATGGGCTGGTCATTCTGCCCGTCGGCTGCGCGAACGCGAGCATGGTTGCGCTGGAGGCAAAGACGGGAAATGTGAAATGGCAATCGGGTGATGATGTGGGAAGTTACGCTCCGGCATTTCCCATCACGTTTCAAGGTCGTCCGCTGGTTTTGGGCTACCTGGAAAATGCCCTGGTCTGCCATGACCGCAGCACGGGGCAATTGGTGTGGAGACATGATCTGTCGCATGGCTACGACGAACATTCGTCGTGGCCTCTGTACCGCGAACCTCATCTCTGGATTTCAAGCCCGTTTCGAGCCGGTTCAGAAACGCTGGAACTTACCAGCGATCCGAAGATTCCCGTGCGATCGCTCGGCAAGCAGTCACTGATGTCGAACGACATCTTTTCGAGCGTGTTGATCGACGGAGTCATCTATGGATTCGACGTGCGCGAGCCGCAGGCGAAGACGCACCGATCCACGCGCGGAGTGTTTCGCTGTATTGACTTTGCAACCGGTGAGGAATGCTGGTCTGTGGGTGACGGGCGTCCGCTGCGACAGAACAGCGTCGATGCTCCACCATCCACGGTCTCGCAGGACACGCCGCTGATTGGCCATGCGACCGTTATCTCTGTGGACGGGAAACTGATTCTGTTCAACGATCTGGGCGAACTTATCCTCGCGCGTGCGACGCGGGAACGATACGAAGAACTTGCCCGTGTGTCGGTGCTGGCCGGGGAAATCTGCTGGACTCAGCCCGCGTTGTCCCATGGACGCCTGTTTGTCCGCAATCAGAGTCGGGCGGCATGTGTGTTTCTCGGCGATCCGCAGACCCTGCAACAGGATGTTCGCCGCCAGGCGTTGACGACAGCGGAGATTCCTCAAACGGCCTACTTCGACTGGGCCAGCGTGATTCTTGGTGTCGAGCCGGAATACGCCTTCGACCTGCCTTCAGTAAAGTGGCTGACATTGTGGTTTCAGATTTGTCTGTTCGGAATCATGGGCGGCTGCCTCTTGATCACAGCGATGCTGCTTGCGATTCCAAAGTTTCGAAGAGCGTCACGGCCTTTTCGTGAAACTTTTTTCTGGGGAATGGTGTTTCTTGCCGGAGCCCTTGGCACCACAATTCTCAGCCCCATGCTGCACGAATTTGTCTTCACATGGCCGGTCTGTCTGTTTGCCGTCTTCCAGCCTTTCATCGATCGAATTACTTTGAAACGACAGCGATTGACCCGTCATAAACGTCTGCAGTCCGCCGCGGCCTGCGTCGTTTTTCTCGGGGGGTGTCTGCTGTATTTTCTGGCATGTCGACGTTTGAGTCTCGTGTTTGAGTGGGTCTTTCTCGGTGGCTTTTTCGCGGCCGTTCCTTTCTCACTGGCTGCGAAACATCTTTTTTCCGCTCGGCGCTGGTATCCGTTCTGGCAGGTTGTTGCCACGGCGCTGGCCTTCGCTGCCTTTTTCTGGTCGTCCGTGGCGTATCTGTATCTTCGCGTGCGATGATTGCCGAACGACAGGAATCAGCGCTGCGCGGCACAAATACGGTGGAAGTGCGGGCTGCTGAGCGGGTATTCTGCTCATGGCGTCTGATGGCATGACTCCTGCCGTTCCCTATTTTTTGTAAGCCATGAATCAAAAAATGCTTCAATTCGCCCGAGCTGAATCTCTTCGGCGTCGCTGGTTTCTGAAAGACTGCGGCCTGGGACTCGGTGCCATCGCTGCAGGGGCTCTGCTTTCGCAGGATTCCGCAGCCGCGATGCCGCACGATGGGGAGTCTCCCAGTCCTCTGGCTCCTCGGCAGCCGCATTTCCCCGGCAAAGCCAAGCGTGTGATCTACATGTTCCACGCCGGCGCGCCGAGTCACCTGGAGATGTTCGACAACAAACCGGAACTCACCAAACGCAACGGTCAGTTGCCTCCGGCAGAACTGCTGAAAGGATATCGAGCGGCCTTCATCAATCCGAATTCCGCGTTGCTCGGCCCGAAATTCAAGTACGAAAAGCATGGTCAGTGCGGGATGGAACTGAGCGAGGTGCTGCCTCACACGGCGAAACTCGCTGACGACATTTGTCTGATTCGATCGATGCAGACCGACGCCGTGAATCACGCACCGGCTCAGATCATGATGAATACCGGATCGCAGCAGTTCGGTCGCCCGAGTTTTGGCTCATGGACGCTCTATGGTCTGGGCAGCGAATCGTCCGATCTGCCTGGCTTTGTCGTGCTCACCAGTGCCAAAGGAACCAGTGGCGGTGCCAGCAACTACGGCAGTGGTTTTCTGCCGACAATGTACAGCGGAATCCCGTTTCGCAGCAAAGGCGATCCGGTCCTGTATCTGTCCAATCCAGCCGGGATCGATGATGAGACTCAACGCGCATCGCTGGATTCTCTGAATCGCCTGAATACGCTGGAGTACAAGAATGCCAACGATCCGGAAATTACGGCTCGAATTCAAAGCTACGAAATGGCCTACCGCCTGCAGACGAGTGCTCCGGAATTGATGAACCTCGGCAGTGAGTCAAAAGAAACTCTGGAGCGATACGGGATCAAAGATCCCAACGAAGCCAACTATGCACGCAACTGCCTGCTCGCGCGACGCCTCATGGAACGCGGCGTGCGTTTCGTGCAATTGTTCCATGAGGCGTGGGATCAACATGGCAATCTGACAGCCGGAGTCCGCCAGAACGCGCTCGACACGGATCAGGCCAGTGCGGCTCTGGTTGCCGACCTGAAAGAACGCGGATTGTTGCAGGACACGATCGTCGTCTGGGGCGGCGAGTTCGGGCGCACGCCGATGGTTCAAGGCGGAAACGACGGACGCGATCACCATAACCGCTGTTTCAGCGTCTGGCTGGCAGGCGGAGGCATCAAGTCAGGCCATGTCTTCGGGCAGACGGATGAGCTGGGTTTCAATGTCAGCGAAAATCCCGTCCACGTTCACGACCTCAACGCAACTCTCCTGCACCTGCTCGGCTTCGACCACACCCGCCTCACTTACCGCTTTCAAGGCCGCGACTACCGCCTGACGGACGTTCATGGCAACGTGGTTCAGGGCATCCTCTCGTAGCTCAGTCGCTCCGCCGACTGAGATTCTCCGGTGCTCATATGGTCAATTCACGAGAGTCTGTGTATGGGCACAACTCGCTCTCCGTCGCTCACGCCGATCAACTCGCAATCCGGAATTCAATCCTGGAATAAAGTGGACATTCATTCCTCCAATTGAGCAGCGCTACGCGATGCGATCTGGAATGGTCACCCAGGGGCAAACTATGTGAACATTACGATTCCAACGACCTATAACGTTCAGCCTTCTATACCCATAGATCCGACGTAGCCAAAATACGCGGAGACCAAAGCCTTTGCTGACCGCCTGGATACTCTCATATGTTGGGCGAAGAAAGCCCGGTTGGGTGGTCATCTCCTTTTGCTCCGCACCGGTCGGAGTGAGTCAGACATCGTTCCCGAAGCGGGCGTCGAAGCCGTTCGCCGACTGTTTGTCTCGGAAGAGGCCAAGGCGGCTTTTGCAGAGATGTGGGAGACTATCGCATTACGCTATCAAAATCACCCGAATGTCGTGGGTTACGATCTGCTCGTGGAACCGCACAAGAATCGTCAGTCGTCGCATGATGGACTGTGAGCCATTGTCTTTGCCAGTGTTTCCCCAAGTTTCGCTGCATTGGCGAAGAGAGTGCATACATCAAAACAAGGCTGACAACGCACTAGCCCTCAATCAAGTGACCCCCGATAGCACAATCGGAGGAGAAAAAACGAAACTCCCATTGAAATCCGGTGTTATTGCATCAACACGGGCCATAACCACG
>JAYTAK010000309.1:0-10171 GCA_043737515.1 Candidatus Kuenenia sp.
GTTGACGACTTTCAGTTTCGGCGTAAACCGAGCGGCTTCGTTCGTCCAGTTGAAGATCAGACTTTTGGGCACGACGACCAGCGATGGCCGACGAGTTTCCTCAGCCTTCAGCCGTCGTGTTCGACGAGCTTCCAGCAAAGACAGCACCTGAACGGTTTTGCCAAGTCCCATGTCATCGGCAAGGCATCCGCCCAGCCGGAATTCATTCAGGAAATGCAGCCAGCTCAGCCCTTCCTTCTGATAATCCCGGAGTTCGCCCTGAAACGACTGCGGAGGTGCCTTGGGTTTGATGCCGGTGAAATCTTTCAGCTTTTTGCAGTAGGCTTTGAACCCGCGATCTCGGGTAGCGTTCTCCTGAGCGTCCAGCAAGGCATCAAGAATCATGGCCTGAGACGGTTTGAAGCGGATGGCATTTCCGTTGATTTCTCCGAGGCTGGCGATCTTGCCGTATCGACGAAGCCATTCTTCCGGCAACATGCCGCGTGTGCCATCGCTTAGTGTGACAAAGTACGCCCCTGACCTGATGGCCTGCAGCAATGTCGGCAGCGCTGCAGTGGCACCGTCGAAATCCATGTCGGCATTCAGCTCGAACCAGTCGAGTCCCGATGTGACGCCGATGCGAAAATTCCCCGGGCGTTTGATCAGTGCTCCTTCGGCTTCCACGTCCCAGCCAAGATCCATGAGTTTGCGAATCACATTGGCCGTCTGGCTGCTCACGAACTGAACATCGATCTCCGGCGCGTTGAAGTAGGACGGTATGGATTGGCCACCGAGTCCGGCAATGGATTTCAGATGATCGGCTTCGACGCTGAAATCTCGCCAGAACATCTCCGATGATGCCTCGCACCAGACAGCCTTCTGTCGATTGCGAACTGACACAGCAAAGTCATCATAAAGAAAATCAACAACGCCGAAAACGTACCGCATGTTACGAATCATCTGCGGCAGCTTGTCCGTCGCCAGGAGTCGCAGCCGAGGCTTGCACGTCCCGTTCTGCCGCTGAGGGCAGAAGTCGGCAGGCAGCGGCATCCGCAGAAGTTTTGGCGTCTGCAGAACCTGTTTCAGAAACAGTTGATGATCATCAAAGGAGACGCGGAGTTCCGGTTTTCGCTGCAGCAGTCGGACCCAGTCGTCCTTGTCGCCAAGTCGCACAGACGCCAGCGATTCCGGAAAAACGGCGAGGCCAGCGGATGTCATTAACATCATGTCAGCGAGTGGCCGTGTCTGTTGCAGGTCTCCGTTGGGATCGTTCGCGGCGAATGTCTTTTGCATCATCCGGCCAGTGATGATCCATTCTTTCTGCGCAGGCTTTTGAACGAATTCAATCACGGGTTCCCAGACTGCATTTTCTTCATATGTCAGAAACTTCACCTGCTCCATGGGCACCTGCGATGATAGTCGCCAGCAGAGGCGTCCCATCCTGGCCAACTGTGACAATACGGCAGTCTGGAGCAGAGGCTTGATATCGACGGTCGTGAAGCTGGGCTGCGAATAATAGCTGTAGGAATTCCCCGGCTGATTTGAGATGCCGATGTCGAGCAGTTGCTGCATCATTGCGGAATGGACAGGATCTTTGATGTCGCGAATGCTGTTGCGATCCAGTCGAAATTCTTTGACCGTTCCGAGAACACCGTTGGCACGGAACTGTTGCGTCATCAGGTCGATGGCAATGCTGTCTTTGTTGACCGAACGACTGATGTCGATGACATACCAGAACAGTTGAGTTTGCAGAATCAATTCGCCGGTGATGCCGGACGTCCGAGCAACGGTGGTCTCGGCGGATTCGCTTCCCAGTCGGCGCAGTTCGATCATCCAGTCGGGCTGAGTCTGTGGCTGCGGGTCGCTCGCCTTTGATGCGTCGCCCTTCGGTGCCGACAATCGAGCCTGGCCAGCCGACGGGTTTTTGTCGGCAGAATCCAGTTCAAGAATCGTCGCCCAGAGATGCTTGCATTCGGCATGATCTTCGAAGTACGGACAGGTGCAGTCCGAGTCGATGACGTCGCCTGTCTCCGAGTCAAGGACTATCTGGACGTCATAGCAACCACCGCTGCCGTTTTCCACAACAGCCATGACCATGTCTTCGGATCGCATCTCAATTGTGACGAAACCCAGTGCGAAGTAATCTTCGCCTCGTGACCGAACTCCAGATCCAAAAAGATTCTTTTCCTGACTGGCAAGACTCATTGGCGATAGCTTTCTTCCATGAAATTTCGGATGTGATCGAATTCAGAACCACGCTGACTTTGCAGACGGCGGTAATATAGAGGGGGATACCAAAGAAAATACCACGACTATTTGCTCTTATGGCATCATTCCGTAAAATTTTCGTCCTGGGACAGCAAGGTTTGCGGCCTTGATGGACATCCGGAGTCGTCGTTGCGGAATACGGCAGACCGCGACTGCCATGGCGACCAGCAATACAACCTGTCCAAACTGGAAATAGCGTGCCACCATCAACGGCGTCACGAAGGCTGAGACGATGACCCCTCCGCCGAACGACACTGTTGCCACCACAGCGGGAAGCGTGGCGAGCCGCAGCGCAATTGCAACGAAGAGGAAATTGAAAATCGCCGCCACGATGAACCATTCAAATCGCTGCGGCAGAACAGCATCAATTCGCGCTGCGTTCTCCGGCAGGAACAACTAACTGCTTGGCAACGTCGTCAATCTGCCGGATTTCAAATGGCTCAATCCAGTAGTCAGCCCGCACGCGTGCCATCTGTTGCCCCACAACCCGCAGCCACGGAAGGAAACAGATTCCGACGATCACCAGAATCCAGAGGCCCCGCCACAACGAACATCCCGAAGTTATGCGTATGCTCACGACCTTGATCGTTGTCGCGACTCGCCCGCCGCCAGTTTCCTGAATTTCAATGACAAAGCTGCGGGGGCCATGCACATTGATGAATAAGGCAGCGCGGTGTGGGTCGGCCTGGTGATCTGAGTCAGTATCAAGCACCGTGAGAAGGCCGCTGTGCAGTGTCATTCTGCTCGCATACGACTATGACGGACTTGGGCGTCAAGTTCACGATCGTGTCCCGACGCTGGGCACGAGTGCCGTTGGAAATTCCCGTCGGCTTTCGACAGTTTATGACTTACGACACGATCCGCATGACGGGGTTGAGCCATGACTTCTGGCGAGCAGCCTGAATTCTACGATAAAACATCGCCCGATGCCGAATCATCTCCAATTGCACGACCGATGGAGGCAGCTGAAAAAGGCCCATGATGCCCGTACTCTTGAAAACCGCCGTACATTTGCCTCGGAGTCATGTACTCCGATGGGATTGCAAGGGCTGGACAGGAGTATCTTGCTGAATTTCGACGCGAAACCAGGGGCAATCCGGGGTTTGATTGCGGGAATCGGCAGCGCAGTCCTTTCCGAATGGCTGATTGCTCGTAGAATCCGCGCAGAGCATGGAGAGAATTGACGAAGTCCGATCGTGTCAGAGACGTTATGGCCAAAAAGGCAGCAAAATCAGCAGCGAAACCGACGCCCGCGAAGAAATCCGCGGCTGCAGCCAAACCTGCGGTCGCAGCAAAGTCGGAAGCTGAAGAGAAATCAGCGCCCGCAACCAAACCCGCCGCCGCAAAAAAAACTGTCGGCACCGACAAACCGGCGAAGCCTCCGAAGGATGCGTTGCGTCAGTCTTCCACCGTCAACGACGCAAGCCTCGAACAGCGAACGCTTGAGATTGGCCGTGAACTGTTCGACCGCGTACAGCATCGGTCGCCGTCAATCTTTCACGGCCGGTGGTGGGAAGATCGGCTCATGTCCTGGGCCATGGGTGACGAAGCTGTCAAAGTGCAGATGTTCCGGTTCGTCGATGTCCTGCCGATGCTCAAAGACCACCATGCCATCGCGCGGCATCTGGATGAGTACTTCGAAGACGTCCGCGACAAACTTCCGTGGGCAGCCCGAGTCGGCCTGGATCTGTCCGTCAGCAATACGATCCTCAGCCGCGCGCTGGCATTCAACGCCCGCACGAACGCAGCGCGAATGGCGCGGCGATTCATCGCGGGCAGCAGTGTCGATGAAGTCCTGTCGTCCGTCCGCAAGCTGCGTCGGAATCGGTTCGCGTTTACGCTCGACCTGCTCGGCGAAGCCATCATCAGCGACAGCGAAGCCGATCGCTATCAGCAGTCGTACATCGATCTGATCAACGGGATGTCCGAGCAGGTCGATGATTTCCCGGACGACCTGTTGCTGGACTCCGACCATGAGCGACGCATTCCTCGCCTCAACGTGAGTATCAAGCTCTCGGCCCTCGACAGCCAGTTCGCTCCGATCGATGCGGAAGGCACAATTCGTCGTGTCTCCGCGCGACTGCGTCCGGTGCTGCGGGCGGCTCGTGAGCATCATGCCTATGTGCATATCGACATGGAGCAGAACGACTATCGAGAACTCACGTTCGAGATCTTTCGTCGCGTCATGATGGAAGATGAATTTCGCGATTACGCTGACTGCGGCATCGTGGTTCAATCGTATCTGCAATCGGCGGAAGATGATCTCAATCGGATGCTCGACTGGGCAAAGAAACGCGGCACGCCGATCTGGATTCGGCTGGTGAAGGGCGCGTATTGGGACTACGAAAACATCGTGGCCGAGTACCGTGGCTGGCCGGTTCCTGTGTATCGTCGCAAGTGGCAGTCGGATGACTGTTACGAACGCCTGACGCGGATCCTGATGGAAAACCACGAGTGGCTGCGACCGGCCCTGGCCAGTCACAACCTTCGCAGTCTGGCGCATGGATTGGCAGTGGCGGAAGAACTGCATGTGCCGGAACGCGCCGTGGAAATCCAGATGCTGTACGGAATGGGTGATGAACAGGCTCAACTGTTTCTGGAACGTGGATACCGCGTCCGCATTTACACGCCGTTTGGCCAACTGATTCCGGGGATGGCGTATCTTGTGCGTCGTCTGCTGGAAAACACGTCCAACGATTCTTTCCTTCGCCAGAGTTTTACCGAACATATAGCCGTTGAGAAACTTCTTATGAAGCCATCCAGCCACGCCGCTGCCGAGCCACCCATTCACGACGCACCGAAGTCCGGTTTTTCAAACGAACCTCTGACGGATTTCAGTCAGGCAGGAAACCGCACGGCGATGATGGAAGCGCTGGCTGTTGTGCGGGAAGAATTTGGCAACGAGTATCGGCTGATTATCGACGGCAAGTCGTGCGACAGCCGCGCAACACTCGTGTCGCGCAACCCGTCAAAGACGTCGGAAATCATCGGTCGGGTGGCGTCCGCCACAGCCGATCAGGCGACGGATGCGATCGATGCTGCCCGACGCGCGTATCCGACGTGGGCGGCCACGCCGGTCGAAACCCGCGCGGAGTATCTGGAACTGATGGCCGCTGAAATGCGTGAGCGGCGGTTCGAACTGGCGGCCTGGGTGCTCTTCGAAACCGGCAAGCCGTGGGCAGAAGCGGACGCCGATGTCGCGGAAACGATCGACTTCTGCATGTACTACGCGCACGAAATGAGGCACCTCGCCGTGCCTCAGCAGTGCGATTTTCTGGGTGAAGAAAACAGCTACGCCTATCGTTCTCGCGGAGTCTGCGTCGTCATCGCGCCATGGAATTTTCCGATGGCAATTCTGGCGGGCATGACGGTCGCTGCGATGGTCACCGGCAACACGGTCATCATGAAACCTGCCGAACAATCTTCCGTCGTCGCGGCGAAGCTGATGGAAATCATCCGCAACGCCAGTGTGCCTGACGGCGTGGTCAATTTCCTGCCGGGCATTGGTGAAGACATCGGTCCGACGCTGGTGAGCCATCCCGACGTCGATCTGGTGGCGTTCACCGGTTCCCAGAATGTCGGGCTGGAAATCAACCGTGCGGCAGCCGACACCGACAAACGTCAGCAGAACGTGCGGCGCGTCATCGCGGAGATGGGTGGCAAGAACTCGATTATCGTGGATGACGATGCGGATCTCGATGAAGCAGTCGTCGGTGTCATCAAAAGTGCGTTCAGCTATGCAGGACAGAAGTGTTCCGCTTGTTCACGCGTCATCGTGCTGGACGCCGCGTACAATCAATTCGTGGAGCGACTGGTTGATGCGACGAAGAGCCTGACGGTCGGTGTTGCTGAAGATCCGGCGACGAGAGTCGGGCCGGTGATCGATGAAGATGCTCGCGACCGCATTCTGGAGACCATCCGAAAAGTTGATCCAGAACATGGCGGCATTCTGAAACTGGCCGTGGATGCCGGAACACTAGCGAAACAGGGCACGTTCGTCGGGCCGCATATTTTCATCGACGTTGATCCGACGTCACCGTTGGCTCAGAACGAAATTTTCGGCCCGGTGCTGGCCGTCATCCGTGCCAAGAATCTCGATGAAGCATTTCAGATCGCGAATGGAACGAAATACGCACTCACCGGCGGCGTCTACAGCCGCAGCCCGGCAACACTTCGCAGAGCCCGCAACGAATTTGAAGTGGGCAACCTGTATCTGAACCGCGAGATCACCGGCGCCCTTGTGCAGCGGCACCCGTTCGGTGGCTACCGCATGTCAGGCATCGGCAGTAAAGCTGGCGGCCCCGATTATCTGCTGCAGTTCCTGATCCCCGTCAACGTTTCGGAAAACACGATGCGACGCGGGTTTGCACCGAAGGTGGATGACAAAAAGTAGGATGGACATTCTTGTCCGTCTGTCCGCATTTGGACATTGCGAGATTGGCAGTTATTCGCTTGTGCTCAGCGTTGGCGTGAGCGCAGCGTGCCCTTGCCTGAAAACGGCCATATCGATTCAGTCGGCCAATGTGTTACAGCATGCCGCATAGTTGCCGTGAGGTAGCAGCAACGACCTGCTCCGACTCAGTTTGTTGAGAACTCAGAAAAATGGACGAGTCAGTACTACGGTTGCGAATACTGTCAGCTTGAGAAGAAAGAGAAATGGGAAGAGGCGCTCATCGCTCCCGATGAACCAGATTATCAATTTCTTCGCTATTTTGTGTTCGACTATACGAACGGTGCCATCTCACCAAACCCCAATTCCTCGCCGCATGAGCAGGACCGTGCGGAGATCACAATTCGACTCTACGGGCTGGATTCGGTCATTCGCCGTCAGTACCGGCTGCTTGAGCTGCGCAAATTCGAGGCCACCATGAGTTCCATGATCGACGACTGGGCCTATCGAGATTTTCTTGAATTGACGATGTGAGCGGCACGGCGTGAACGGTCGATGGACTGCGGATCAGATACCGGCGGCTAGCGGCCTGTTGAGTTAGTCGGCTATTCTCCGTGGGGTAAGCTTCCAGCTTGCCATCGCTGAATAAAAACCAGCGTTTTTTTGGGGGGGGAAACATGACAAGCTGGAAGCTTATCCCACTTTAAATAAACAGACCGCTAGCGCCATGCCGCCGATGGCGAGATGCAGCAGTAGGTGGAACTCCTGATCGAACGGTGCAGGAAACTCTCCGCCGTTCGAGTCCCATTTCGTCTGCGTCTGCCAGAGCTTGCCATCGACATACCAGCGTACGACGCCTTCTTCCCATTCGATCGTGAAGGTATGGAAGTCGCGGTGGAGTCGCCTGTGTCCAGTTTGTAAGTGTCGTTGGCGTGTTTGTTGTCAGGCCACTGCTTTCCGTGGTGCAGCGTGCCCCAGACCACGTTGGGTTCCTGGCCCTTGAATTCGATGATGTCAATTTCACCGCTTGAAGCCCAGGTGCCGTATTTTTAGTCCGTCGGGAGCATCCAGATGTCAGGCCAGACGCCCTGCCCTGCCAGAAGTTTGGCACGCTGTTGCCGGGGAATCTCAGACGTCGGAGCGACTGAGCTAGTGCCGCCTGTGAAGGTGTTTGACTGGAAGGGTGGAAGTCCCTTCATGGGCTGATCTGAGCCTGATGTCAGTGGAGTTACTTTGCCAGCTTGTCGATCAGTTTCTGGTCGTCCTCTGAGAGTCGGGCTTTGGGAATGCGGACAATTTTCCCGTCTTTCCCTTTCAGTACCACGACGTTTCCTTTCATCTCCTGGAATTCACCCTCGACTTTGAATTTACCGGTCTTGTCGGACCATGTACGGACTCCTTTGCCGTCGTCGCTGCCTTCTTCTTCAAATGGGTTTCCTGCCATTTCCTCGTATTGCTTCACGATCTCACCGACACGGGCTTTGTCTTCATCCGATGCGTGTTTTTCAACAGCTGTGCCCCATTTTAGCCACAATTTGTACGCGAGTCCCTGGATCTTTTCATTCTTGCTGGTCAGCAGCAGTCCGAGCTGAACAACAAGTTGAACATCTTCCTTGAAGATTTCGCGACGGCTGTTGCTCTGCAACTCGGTCAGCTCCGCCAAGACAACGCTTTCGCTTGTTGATGTCAGATGTCCCAGAACCCGCTTTTGTACATCAAGTTCCATTGGCCGCGATGCGCGAGTTGCAAATTCCTGTGCCTTGGCCTTTTGTTCCTCAACCAGTTTCTGATGTGCCGTGAGTTCTTCATCGGACATTCGTTTCCAGGCGATGGTAATTGGTACTTTGACTTAAGAATTGTTGCTGGTGACCGCGAGATCGATTTTGAAGTCCGTTGATTCCGGAATGCCCAGCTCACGGTTGAAGACATACGTGCCCGTCCCATTCATAGTGAAGCCGGTGTCCTTGCTGGTGGCCGCTGGCGATGTCATCAGGTAGGTCTTGGCAATCTTGACCAGCTTGCCATCGTCGTTCTGAATTTTGTACGTGACGTTTTCGCCGCCGCCGGTTTTGATTTCTTCCTCGTTGTTGTTTGCAAACGAACCGAATCGAGGCCCAAAACGGGAGTTCGAGTTGTCGCCGGACGTAATCGTCAGGCCGTTTCCATCCGCCCATTCCTTGACAGCTTCTGTCGGAAGCGATTCAAACGGCATCAACGACAGATTGCCTAGCAGGTACGGCAACTGTGAATCGCCACGCATGGATTCGATCTTGCCTGTATTTGTGATCACCAGCGTGTTTGTCGATTGCACCAGTCCGCGAAAATCAGGCTGGTCGAAGGGGCTGCGGGGAAAACCGGCTCCGCCAGGCCCACGAGGCCCACCGGGCCCACGACCGAATCCGCCACGAGGGCCACCCGTCGATGCCGTTGACTTTGTGGTCTTGCGAAGCCCGCCGTTATATTCCAGCGTCAATACGTCGCCTGCCACCTCTGTGCCGGTGTAAACGATCACGCCTTGCAGCGTGTCCGTCGATGCCGGAGTGGTCGCCGTAATTGTGACGTTGTACGCCACGATCTGTTTTGGCTGGATGTTGTATCGCAGCGGCTGAGCGAACAGTGATGATCCAACAAAGATCGTGAGTCCCGTGATTCCGATGCGAAGCAGATGTGTCAGCATGTTTTTCTTCCCCACGTCTATTGTTCAGCAAAAAGTCATATTGAAGCGATTCGCCTGGAACTCCACGCATCAGCGAGAGCCGCACAGCATTGCCTTGCTGACGCATCGGATCACCGCGGCAGTAGCGAGGAACTTCGCGATTTGTGCCGGTTGATGTTAACTCACGCGTCCTGCAACGGCAAGTTATACGACATTTCCAAGGAATGCGCCATTTGTTCCATCGAGTGGCGGTGTCTCACTCAGGTTGCGTCACGTCGTACAGTTCGACGTCCGAAAAGGATGAGTCGCCGGGGATTAATTGCTCAAAGCCTCGCCAGGATTTTACCATGGTCTGTTCCGCGTCGGAGAGAGTTTTCCACGGCTGCTGCAGCAAAACTCGGCGGGAACTCAGGACGCCGTCATCCAGAAGCCTCTGAAAGCGGGTGGGATCGACGTACTCGGTGTAGCCGTAGGTCATGCGGTAGCGAAGTACGGCTCCCCAGTTGACAAAGATATGCGTGATGCCGTGTTCGTGCAGCTTCTGAAGCGTCTGCTCCGGCGGCAACATGCGGCGTTCGGTGACCGGACGCCGACTGTCGTCGGGAAGCGTCGTCCAGGCTTCAAACAGGCACTCATCGAAGACGGTGTTGTAGGACAGAGGAAACGTGGCGTCGAAGACTTCGGCTTCTCCGACCATTAGTACCGTGGCATCTGTCGGCAGCGTTTCGTTCAGAAAACGGATGTCTGACCGGATCGTCGTTTGCCGAGCAGCTTCAAGATCCTGGAGTCCGACATGAAAACCGACGAGCGCCAGTCCGCAGAAGCGGACGTTGAAGAGTGTCACAACGGCAATCACAGTCAACAGGAACGACTTCCAG
>JAYTAK010000310.1:0-1871 GCA_043737515.1 Candidatus Kuenenia sp.
TGATACCGATCCCGATGCATGGTCGAAGTTGATTGATGAATTGCTTGAGTCGCCTCAATACGGTGAACGCTGGGCGCGGCACTGGATGGATGTCGCTCGTTTTGCCGAATCGCACGGCTACGAACAGGATTATGATCGCCCGAACGCATTTCATTATCGCGATTTTCTCATCCGCGCGCTGAATGCAGATCTGCCGTATGACAAGTTCGTGCAGTGGCAACTGGCCGGGGATGAGCTGGCTCCTGACGATCCTTTGGCGATGATGGCCACGGGGTTTCTGGGTGCCGGGGCCTTTCCGACGCAACTCACTGAAGCCGAATTCGAATCCGCGCGCTACGATGAACTCGATGACATGGTGATGACCACCGGAGTGTCGTTTCTTGGGTTGTCGATTGGCTGTGCCCGTTGTCATGATCACAAATTCGATCCGATTCCCGCGCGCGACTATTATCGGATGGCCGCCACGTTCAGCTCGGCAATTCGCGCGGAGACGGAGATTGATCTTTCGCCGGAAGAGAATCGCAAACGACGGGACGCATTTGACTCGCAGTTGGAGGCGAAAAAGCAGACAGCGGCGGAGTATGAGAAGACTCAGTTGGCAGTCAAATTCCGCGCGTGGCTGGCAACGGCACCTGCCGCAACACCGCAGGGTCCGTGGGAAACTCTGCATGTGGTTTCGGTCGAATCATCGACCGGGACGAAGTTTGAACTGCAGCCGGATGCCTCCATCCTGTCCACAGGAACGGTGCCGCCGCAAGAAGTCATTACGATCGTTGCCGAGTCGTTTCGTCCGGGCGTGAAAGCTCTGCGAATTGAGGCATTGACGCACGAATCGTTGCCGCAACGCGGCCCGGGGCGTGCGGGGAATGGGAACTTTGTGCTGGGTGATTTGCAGGTGAAGGTTCGGCGGGTTGATGGTTCCGGAGGTGGGGCTGGAAAGAGGTCAGGCGCGGATGACAAGCTGGAAGCTTATCCCACGAAACTCACGGCGGCGCGAGCTACTCATCAGCAGAATACGGATTCACTTTCTGTTGCCGCTTCGATTGACGGCGATCCGGTCTCGGGCTGGGCAGTGGATGCAGGCGGCATTGGCAAGGATCAGGCGGCGGTGTTTGATCTGGAACCGTCCGACAAGCTGACCGGCGCGACGCGATGGACAATTACGTTGTCGATGAATCATCCGAATCCTCAGCACACGCTCGGTCGTTTTCGCTTGTCTGTTTCAGATCAGGCTCAGCCGAAGCCGGAAGTTGGCAGCAGCGGACCGGATGCCAAAGTCCTGCACGCTCTTGAAGTGCTGCGTAAGAGCATCGACGAATCATCCGACCACTGGAAGACGGGCCTTGCATGGTTCTCCACCAGCGATGCGGAAATGAGTTCACTGCGACAGGCCGTGCTGGATCTCGAAAAGCAGGGCCCCGGTTTGCAGATGGCCAAAGTCATGGTGACCAGCGAGGGCCTGCCGCACATGAGTCATCACGCAGACGATCGCGGCTTCCCGCATTTCTATCCCGAGACACACCTGCTCAAACGCGGCGACGTTCATCAAAAGCAGGAAGTCGTCAACGCCGGATTCCTGCAGGTCCTGGCTCCGGCCGGCGTTGAGTTGTCTCATTGGCAGGTCACGCCGCCGGACGGCTGGACTCGTACCAGCTTTCGTCGCGCGACGCTGGCGAACTGGATGACCGATCCTAAACAAGGTGCCGGCAGCCTTGCCGCGCGAGTGATGGTCAATCGGTTGTGGCAGCATCATTTTGGTCGAGGCCTTGTATCAACGCCGAATGATTTTGGAGTTTCCGGTGAACGCCCCAGTCATCCGGAATTGCTCGACTGGCTGGCGTCCGATTTGATCGAACACGGCTGGACACTCA
>JAYTAK010000311.1:0-4409 GCA_043737515.1 Candidatus Kuenenia sp.
CCGTTGGCGTCGCGGTCGCGGCGGACGATTTCGACCTTGCCCGACGCCGGGTGAAACCGTGCCTGCACGGCGCGCACGCCTTCGATCAGTTCAAGGACAATCACGGCTTCGAGCGAAGAGTTCTGAATCTCCAGCGTTGCATCCAGCGTCAAATCATTGAGCCAGTAGAGATCACCGTCGTCTAACGGATCGTTGTTCATGCGTGAGGAACGGAATTCGACCGAATTGAAACCGCAAAAGTCAGTGACGAGCATCGGTTCCAGCTTCGGCGACGACGATGGTGGTTCTGTT
Source organism: Candidatus Kuenenia sp. (assembly GCA_043737515.1). GTDB lineage: Bacteria > Planctomycetota > Planctomycetia > Planctomycetales > Planctomycetaceae > SXXK01. Next base: position 292 of record JAYTAK010000311.1, read on the forward strand.
GCCAAAGATTGCCACTGGGCCGGGCCGGGAACCAAATGACGATACCGCAGCCATTGCAGTTCATCGGTCTGATTTGTCACGCTGTAGCTTCTGGAAGCGGGATCGGATTTCCAGCCGCCCTCGCGCAACGGCCAGCCACCCATCGACTTGTCAGACGACGAATACACCGCCGGTGCCCAGCGTTCTTCCAGGCCAGTGTCCAGCAGCGGCTGGGGAGGATGAGCATCGTCATAGACGAGAAGCTGAATATCCTGCTGCGTCGCCGGGTCGGCTTTGCGACGAATGGTCGCTTCCTGTTCACCTTCCGTTTTTGCGTAGACGTCTCCCTGTCGAAACTGAATGGTCTCAGACGGCAATCCTACCAACCGCTTGATATAGTTGACGTAGGGTTCTTCAGGATTCTTGAACACCACGACATCAAACCGTTTGAATTCACTCACCTGCTTGTTGACGACAATGCGGTCACCGTTGAACACGCCGGCGTTTTCTACGTCGTTTTCCAGACGGCAGTTCGGACAGGTTGATCTCAGCACGCGACCTTCCGGATTGAGGATTCCTGAATCCTGATACACTTCCTGACTCGCCCCGATCGTGTATGAAACCTGGCATCCCGCACAGGTGACTTCTTTGTGCCGACCATACAGCGTTGGTGCCATCGATCCCGTGGGAATCACAAAGGCTTCGGCTTCGAAGGTCTTGAACACGAACGCCAGAATGAAGGCAATCGCCACCGCTTCGATGGTTTCGCGCATCCCTTCCTGACGCTTGGGCTTCGCCTTGCCAGAGACAGCAGTTTCAGGATTTTTTTTGGGACGAAGGATATTCATAAGTCTTTGTTCTTTGATGAAAGCCCGATCCGACATGAGATTATCGATTTTGTCTCAACGATCAGCATTTTCGTTTAACGGCGAGCCGCAGGCGCAGGCGAAACTCAGCAACCACGCCTGCGGCTTGTCGTTAAACGATTAAAACAACAATTGCGTGTGATTCGCCGGGAAACGCCATGCCTTACCAGCCACTTACCGAATATAACGTATTCTCGACCACTCGGGTACTCGGATCATACGCCGCGTCCCACCGAACTCAAGCACCGCCGGTCGCGACGGCAAATGGACCAGAAATGGACGTCCGACCAGCAAACGATGCGGCACACAGGGGTCAGACCAGTTGCGGCTGTCGGAAGATACTGGACTGTTGTCGCCCTGCACAAAGTAACAATTCGGCGGGACTGTGAATTCCGATTCCACCGCGTTGCGCCGGCGTCCGGGAGTGTAAAAAACATCGCGAAACATTTCCAGATCCTCGATCCGCACGCTGCCGCCCTGCACGCCCAGCGCCCAACGTCGCTGCTGTTCCACGCGGATCGCGATCTGAACGGCTTTCTCAGCATCCATTTTCTGTCCAGGCCCGGCGGCGACGGTGGCTTCCAATGCGTCGCTCGCTGAATCCACGTCTTTGACTTCGAAGGGTGCAAAGCATGGCAGGCCGTTGATGGCGACAATCACCTGCTGATCGAAATTGGAAACTTCCAGAATCAATTCACCACTGTCCGGATTTCCCGGAGATGCTGCCGCCGCAGGCAGGAAACGCCCGGATCGCAGCACCGTGCGTGCATCCACATCAATGAGTTCCACCTGCGACGTCGTCGGATTGATCCCAACGCCGAAGAGCTGATTGCCGACAGGGACCTGAACGCGAATCGTGTCCGGCTGCGACGTCCAGGCGATTTTGCTGCACAGCATCAGATCACTGACGACGTATTCCGGTGACTCCACCATCGCGTTGTAGCCGTATCGATCGGTGACGGGTGACAAATGCGACAACGCCGCCAGCCGATAGATGGCCGACTTGAAGGAAGCACTGGTCGCCTGACGCAGTAAGTCCTGCTGCAGGTCGTCGGGCATGACGCCTTCACAGCGAAGCACGCGGCGCTCGTCATCAAACTCCAGCCGACTGCTCCAGGTGATCGGCATCGAGTTGTAACGTTCCTTCAGCGCTGCCCAGTCTGCAAGAGACTCGTCGTCCATCAACGGCGTTTCGGCCAGATGATGTCCACCAAACCATCGCCAGTTGCGAAACCTGAGCCACTGGGTGTCCGTGGTCTGAGTTGTCGTGGCACCCTTCGCCGGCGCGGCGGTCACCAGCAGACCATCTTTTGCCGACCAGCCTTCGTCCAGTTCCCACGGAAGCTGCCAGTCTTCATCGTCCGCCAGATAGTGAATGTTGCGTACGGGAATCCGCATCGCGCGCTGTTGCGGAAAATCCTTGCGAGCGATTTTGCCGTCGATGAAAACGTCGCCGTTGATGATTTGAATTCGGTCACCCGGCAATCCGGTAACTCGCTTGACATACGCTTCGCCCGGCGACGCGGGATTTCGAAACACGACGACTTCCCAGCGTCGTGGCGGACGAAAATCGTACACATGTTTCTGCACCAGCAACTGGTCACCGTGACTGTTCGGCACGCCCGAGACATCAATGTTGATCTGACCGCAGTTCGGACAGGTCGCATATCGACGCGAACCCTCCGGCTCTGCGATCACAGGAGAATTTGCATCCACGGAGTCATCAAACGCGACGCCGAACGCGAAGTCATAACGGCAGGATGGACACGAGATCCGGCGATGAAATCCCAACAACCCAGGTGCCATTGACCCCGTCGAAATGAGATACCCTTCCAGTATGAAGGTTCGCAGCAGGATGACGGCAATCACGAAACCGATTGCCAGTTCGATTGCACTTCGCAACCAACGCAGGTCAAATGAGTCGCTGTGGAGATTGCGGCGTGGCATAGTGTGTAACTCAGTCGACTCGCGACTGAGATTTTGAAATTCCGGTTTCCCGCGTCGATTCGCGGCGTAGTGAATTGCGAAAGATAGCGAATCGCCGCATTCGCGGAAATTCGCATTTTTTAAACCGCGTGTTTCTGGGGTTTTGGGCAGGAGACAATGCTGAGAGCGTTATGCGAACGTTGCAAATCCGATCAGGAAAACTTGCTCTCTCACCACGCGGCGTTGTTTTTCGTGCGACCGGTGACAGGAATGCGAGTCGCGGAGCGACATCGCCTACGTAGCTCAGTCGCTCCGCGACTGAGATTCACCGGGAAATCTGTCGCGCGTTCTGGAATCAGCTATACCTCAAATCGCAGATTTTTTCTGCTACCACGTTAAGACTCACTGCATTACTCCTCTTTCCTTTTCCAACTTAAGATTTCCCGAATGAAAACGCCAACTACCACCCATGCGCGAATCCGTTTTGTCGCGATCATCGCCCTGATGATCATTCAATCGCTGTCTATCGCTCCGGATGCGGCGTCGCAGGATACTGTGGCTGGCGGAACGCGAAACGATTTGCTGCAGGATTTTGTGGACAACTGTGTTCTGATTGAACCAGGGACGGACAAATTTCCTCAGCAGTTTCAGATGGGGCGACATTTTGAAAGTCCGTTCGCGCTGCCGGAACGCACGGTCGCTATGTCGCAGTCGTTTCGCATCAGCAAGTTTGAGATGACTCAGGAACTCTACGCGGCGATCACGGGTGCGAACCCCAGTCGCTGGAAAGGGCCACGCAACTCCGTCGAATCCATGTCGTTCCTCGATGCCGAGATGTTCTGCACGAAACTCACGGCGAAACTGCGAGCCGCCAAATTGATCGCCCCCAACGAGATCGTGCGGCTGCCGACCGAAGCAGAATGGGAATACTGCTGCCGCGCGGGCACGGATACGCGCTACAGTTTCGGAGATTCGGCGAGTTCAAAAACGGATAGCGTCGATGCGACTTCAATCCTGAACGAATACGCCTGGCACACGGGCAACGCCGCCGGAAACGATCCGGCCGTCGGAGTCCTGAAACCGAATCCGTGGGGCCTGTTCGACATGCACGGCTACCTGTGGGAATACGTCTCCGACAAGTACGCTGTTCCCGCAGCGCCCGAGACTGCGGCGCTCGATCAAGCAACTCCCGGGGCAACCATACGCATCATCCGCAGCGGCTCCTGGCGCGACCATGCCTCACGACTTACCTCTGGTGCCCGATTGCCGATCCCCGACCACGTTTCGAGCGACGCCATCGGCTTTCGCTGCGTCATTGCGCATCAACCACAGGCCTGACATACGGAC
>JAYTAK010000312.1:0-4409 GCA_043737515.1 Candidatus Kuenenia sp.
CACATTCACTTTGCCGTGTCGCGTGATCGTGAACGCCTGCTGACGACACAGTTGTTTGTGAAAGGCGATGCAGGGAATGATCGAGACGGAATCTATCAATCCCTGGGTGACAGAAAAGACTCGGTCACCGCTGACTTTGCGGCCATGCCGGAATCGAAAATCGGCGAACTGGCTGCGCACTTTGAAATTGTCGTGGGCCAGACTCCGGAAGAACCAGACCAGCGAGGCCCGGACGGCAATCGAACGAGGCGGCCGCCTCGACCGCCGCGATAATATCGACTCGGCCAGAGTCTGACGAACGGTAATCCCGTCACGCGCAGGGAATTCGGAATCGCCATTGCAGCGGCGATGGAAGTTCGGATGCAGCGAACTCGAAGTGAATGACTCGGCGATGACCGGATCGCTCCATCGGGGATGACGCATGGAGTATCAGCGGGCACATCAGCACAGCGCCGCCAGCCGGGACCTCACAGATAGTTTCGCCGCCGGACGCTGCCTGCTGTTCTATTCGATCCGATGTGAGACGTTGCAAAACGTGGGAACCGGGCAAAACTTTCAGTGCTCCGTTGTCAGCTCGGCAGTCATCCAGATGCAGCCGCAGCGTGAGGATTCGTGCCATCAACTCGACCGGGGGTTGTACGCACTGGACGCCCGCTTTCCGCGTCCACGCATGAAACCCGTCCACATCATGACGTTGTTCCACCGCGATCGACAAATCCTGATGCCAGAACACGCCCCAGTTCGCTCCGTCAGTCTTGTCGAACAGGGTTGACCGAATGAGAAATGCACCGGAACCGAGAATCGTCTCAACGATTTCCCGCACGGCAGGGTTCCGCACCAGTTCAATCGTTTCCGGGACAACATCCGTCAGATTTCGCAACGCATACACGCCTGCCGAATTCGCAACCGCAGATTCTGAATCGGGACTCTCCCTTGCGGATTCGGTCAGGTCCACAAACCGAGTCACGGTTTCAGCGGAAAGGCATTCTTCCAGAACTGCAAATCCCTGCTGCTGGAAGTGATCGGCCAGGCTCAGAGTCGATTCGTATCCGTCCATGACTCAACTTCTTCTCGTAAACACTTCGGGTGGCCAGAAATGAGTCCGGCGAGTGGTGTGGCGTGAGCCCTCCGGTACATCGCTTTTTTGTACCGGCAAGCTGACGCATGCCGCTCGCCGATTCTCTCACTCATGACCGCGCGGAGTATAACATCAAGTGAACCCGTTCATAACGGGCCTGATGCCAAACGACGAAAATCGGTGCTGGCAACCGAATTCGATTGGGGTTATCCTGCGGAGCCCCGAATTGCCCTCCTCGCTCCGCCTTCCCCAAAAAATACTTCGGAAACCCACCGATGTGGAATTTCTTTGGTCGCTCGCACCGCTATTGCGACGGATTGACCCGCCGGTCTTTTATGCAGGTCGGCGGACTTGGGATCGGTGGGCTGACGCTGGCGGACCTGCATGCGGTCGAATCGCAGAATCCTGCAGGTTCTGCGTCCCGCCGACATAAGTCCGCAATCATGGTGTACCTGTCCGGTGGCATGCCGCATCAGGACACTTTTGACTTGAAGCCAGGCGCACCGGCTGAGATCCGCGGCGAGTTCAATCCCATCGCAACCACGGTTCCGGGAATCGAATATTGTGAGCTGTTGCCCAAGCTCGCGGGCGTGGCGGATCGTTGCTCCATCGTGCGGTCGATCGTGGGTCAGCGGGATGAGCATTCCAGTTTTCAGAATCTGACCGGGTTCACGATGGGTGAAGTGCAGCGGGACGGTATCCCAAACTTTGGTTCCGTGGTGGCTCGAATTCAGGGAGCCACCGATGAAGTCACGCCACCGTTTGTCGATCTGTTTCCCACGATGCAGCATCGTCCGTACAACAGCACGGGAGCAGGCTATCTGGGGAGTGCCTTCAATCAGGTGCGTGCCGACGGCGAAGATCTGGCCAGTATGCGACTGAGGTACATTGAATCACCGGTCTTCGCAAGTCGCCGTTCTCTGCTGGATCAGTTGGATGCTTTTCGTCGGCAGGCGGACACGGGCAGTATCGACGAGATGAACGAAAGTTATCGACGGGCCTTCGATGTCCTGACATCTTCGCGACTGGTTGATGCGATGAATGTGGAGCGCGAAGACAAGCATGTGCTGGAACGCTACGGACGCGGTTCCGCCAAACATCTCGGCGACGGAGCGCCCACCTGGAATGATCAGCTTTTGATCGCTCGACGACTGGTGGAAGCAGGAGTACGCATCGTCACGGTGGCGTATGGATTCTGGGACACTCACGGAAACAACTTTGCGCATCTGAAGCAGCATCTGCCGACTTTCGATGCCGGCGTCTCCGCATTGGTTGAAGACATCTACGCGCGGGGCCTGGATCAGGACGTGTCAGTAATTGTCTGGGGCGAATTCGGCAGAACGCCGAAGATCAACGACAAAGCCGGGCGCGACCATTGGGCTCCGGTACAGTCCGCCTTGTTTGCCGGAGGCGGCATGAAGGTCGGCCAGGTGATTGGATCCACTGACAAGACGGCCGCATATGCTGCTGACCGCCCGATCCACTACCGCGACGTGCTGGCGACCGTGTACCACAATCTCGGCATTGACAGTACTCAATACGTCCGCGACACCAGTGAACGCCCCGTCCGAATTCTGCCGGAAGACTGCCGCCCGATTCGCGAACTGGTTGGTGGCTGAGGTAGGACAGTCGAACTAATGGGTTGCGTAGAATGAACCTTTTCAATTCTCCACGCTGAAATCCGAAATTCGAATGTCGAAATCCGAAAGAAACTCGAAGCAAGAAATTAAAAAAATCACGATTTGTCAGTATTTTTGATCGTGATTCAGAATTCCTTCGAGTTTCGAACTTCGTGGTTGGTACTTCCAAATCAGCCTAATTGTAGACATCATTCTTCCTCAGCTCTTAAGCAGATCCGCCGTTTGCTTTGCTGGTCAGATGAGTCAGATGTCCGGTAATCCATGCGTATTCGTCCGTCTGCAAGGGCGGTACGGGCATGGTGGAATAATCCAGATCGTTTCCATATCGTCCGTTTTCGTAGGCGAGGTTCACCAACGCCTGCAGCGGCAGCAGGACATCTCTATCCGTGGGCCGCAGCGGAATGCGGATCGTCGGCAGCGGTGCCGAAAAGCTGGCCGGGTACAGTTCAACCTCTTCTGATGATTCAGCACGCACGACGCAGACGCGATAGGGGCTCTTCAGGCGATCCGGATAAATCTCCTGTTCTGCCGCCAGTACCCATGTGCCTTCGCGCAACAGATCGATTTCCACGAGATTGACTTCCGCATCAATAAATTCACTTTGCTTGGCCAGATACTGCTTTCGTCCGGTTGCTGTGGCTTTGTTCGCCAGGCTGATAAACTCAATCGCCGTGACGACGCGGCGATTTGCTTTGAGATCGACAATCTGAATGTAACGCAGCGTCTGTGGCGGACTGCGACGACGGACTCGCAACGGTTCGTCAGCGACCAGTTCTGCAACGGCCAGACCACCGTCGGCGGATTTCGCGATGCCGGGTTGCTCGATGATCTGCACGTCCGGCGAGATGCGTCGGAGCTTGCGGGATTCTTCGTCCGGTTCGTAGACGGACAAGTACTCTTCCACCCGCGCCTGAAGATCCGATGGCAATTGTGCCTGCAGAGCATCACGAGCATACGTGGTGAGCGAAGTATGAATGTCGCCCCAGTAGGCTTCCAGCCAGGGATTCATGCCTGGCAGTGGATTGGTTGCAAACTTCATGGCGTACATGTCTCCGGATGACTCACGATTCGTCGTCACCCGGATTATGACGACATGTCATTGCGACAGCAAGCAGTCATTCGCCGATCAAGTGCCACAGAAGAAGCTTCGAGAGACGCCAGGACCAGGCCCGCAGTCTGTTGATTTCAAGTGGGATAAGCTTCCAGCTTGTCATCATCGCCGAAAAGCATTGGTATTCATACAGCGATGGCCAACTGGAAGCTTACCCCACGCAGAACTGCCGACCAAATCAGCAGCCCGCGCGTCAGGCCGCGCGGCGCTGCTGGGCTTTCGCGGCTTGCTGAGCCAGTTTGCGTTTCCTGCGACCGCTGCGGCTGAAGCGATTGACAACATCCAGCAGCCACGGTGCGAAGCGCTTGAGCTGAAACAAGGCGTGAGCGGTGGGCGTGATCAGGACTTGTCGTTTGTCTTTGCGAATCGCCTTCAAAGTGATTTTGGCAACTCGTTCCGGCGTGGCGCACATCCATGTCGGAGGTGACGGAACCTTTTGATCGGCTCGGCCACTTGCCGCAGCCTCGTACAGATTCGTCAACACGGGACCGGGACAAATCGCCGTCACACCAAGTCCTCGCCGTCCGTATTCGGCACGCAGTGATTCCGTATAACCAATCAGACCGAACTTACTGGTATG
>JAYTAK010000313.1:0-4409 GCA_043737515.1 Candidatus Kuenenia sp.
CGGCAGGCAGAGCAACAAACGAAACGCGATCACGAGGCGGATCCTCCAGTGGAAATCGGAGTCAAACAGGGGAGTGGTCAGGCAGGGCAACAGGAATGATCACAATCGGAGATGGTACTCGCCGAAAATGACACAGCGTATGCTGGCTTCAAATCAGTGATTTGACCAGCCAACACGACCCGTCTCCATCGAATGCGGCAAAAATTCAGGCGTTTGACGATGTTCCTGCGAGACTTGATCACATATCGTGCAACATCGTACGGGCAAATGTCTGCGCACCAACGCACTGGGAGTCTGTCCCGATACTCCAAAATCGTGAGCGGCAAGGCGCTAGCCGCCGGTGTACATATCAGAAATACCTGAAAAAAAAGGCGGCTAGCGCCTTGCCGCTCACAAGAACACCGGTATTCAGACAGACTCCTGGGAGAACTCAATGATGACCATCCTCAATACACCACACGCTTCCATTCCGACGCGGCGACGATTCATCCTGACGCTGACAATGGCAGCCGTCGCCATCGTTTTCCTGCTGACATCACCCGCCGTTTTTGCTCAGGGCAGCCGCAGCAAGGACAAAGAAAAGGAAAAGGACAAAGACGCCCCTAACAGTCAGCAGCTTGAAATTCGCATGACCAAGGCCGAAGAAGGGCTGCTGAAGGAATACATGGAAGTCGCCAAAGAATACCTGAAAAAGGGCGAGAAAGTAGAAGCGCTGACCGTGCTGAAACGAGTCGAGCACATCAATCCGGAAATGGAAGGTCTGAAACAGCAGATGGACCGGATCGGTGAAGAACTGATGCAGGAAAATGAAGCGAAGCTGGAGTTGGACGTTTCGAAAGGCTGGGGCAATCCGGTCTGTGAAGTCACCGAAGGCAAAACATTTCGACTCGCCGCAGTCGGCGAGTACAAGATGAACTTTTCGACGACGATCTCGCTCACCGGACTGCCCACCAAAGATCCGGCTGCTGATCATATTTCGGTCGGTCCGTTCGGGGCACTCATCGGCGTGATCGTCACCGACGGAAAGCCGGGCGAACCGTTTGTTGTCAACGGCGGTCTGGAACATACTCCAAAAAAGAGCGGACAACTTTATCTGCGAGTCAACGTTCCCGCCGCCGCCAAGTGTACCGGCGACATCAAACTGCAACTCAGCGGAGCAATCACCTCCATCACCAAAAAACGATAGGACGATCACTGTTCAAGAATGGGCTGTCATCCAAAGGTGCGATTCCTGTAGCTTGGACATTCTTGTCCGAGTCTTCACCAAAGAGCGTCCCGCATTCGTAAGATTCCCGAGTGACAGGAGTCTTCGCTTCGACAGAGCTTCTCGACAATCCGACGGACATGAATGTCCATCCTACATAAGAGCGATCCAACGCTTGTTCCCAATCTCAAATTCTGAATCCTAGATCCTGAATCCTTTCACCATGCCACTCATACGCATCGCTAGCCTGCTTCGCGACGGACAACCGGGAACCACCCTCACCACCAAAGGCTGGGTGAGAACACGCCGCGACTCCAAAAACGGGTTTTCATTCATTGAACTCAACGACGGCAGTTGCCTCAAAAACCTGCAGATCGTCGTTGAAAACACGGTGCCAGGGTACGAGACGTCGATCAAAGACGTCACCACCGGAGCCAGCGTCGCGATCGAAGGCACCTTGAAGGAATCTCCCGGCAAAGGCCAGCGGATTGAACTCCATGCGTCCTCGCTGACTGTACTGGGAGTCGCCGATGCCACGACATACCCGCTGCAGAAGAAGGGACACAGCATGGAGTTCCTGCGGGAGATCGCACACCTGCGCCCCCGCACAAACACGTTCAGCGCGGTCGCGCGAGTTCGCAACTGCATCAGTTGGTCGATTCACAACTTCTTTCAGACTCGCGGATTTCTGTATCTCAACACGCCGATCATCACCACCAGCGACTGCGAAGGTGCAGGCGAAATGTTTCAGGTGACGACGCTGGATCTGGCGAAGCTGGCGAAGAAGCAGATTGATGCCATCGACTGGAAACAGGACTTCTTTGGCAAACCGGCGTCACTCACCGTCAGCGGACAACTGGAAGCAGAAACATACGCGACGGCGATCGGCGATTGCTACACGTTCGGCCCGACGTTCCGAGCCGAAAACAGCAACACAACGCGGCATCTGGCAGAATTCTGGATGGTCGAACCGGAAATGCCATTTTACGAGTTGCCGGACAATATGGATCTGGCCGAAGCATTTATCAAGACGATGATCAATGATGTCCTTGAAAAATGTCCGGACGACATGGCGTTCTTCAATGAACGCATCGACAAAACCGTCCTTGCGAAACTCGAGAACATCCGCAGCAAGGAATTCATCCGCCTGCCGTATACGGAAGCCATTGACATCATTCAGAAGTGCGGCAGAAAATTCGACTACGCCGTTGAATGGGGCAGCGATCTGCAGACCGAGCACGAGCGATTCCTCACCGAAGAACATTTCGGCCAGCCGGTCATTCTGTTCAACTATCCTCGTACGTTGAAACCGTTCTACATGCGCTGCAACGACGACGAAAAGACCGTGCGCGCGATGGATGTGCTCGTCCCCGGCGTCGGCGAAATCATCGGCGGCAGCCAGCGTGAAGAACGCCTGGATGTACTCATTCATCGTCTGCACGAATGTCATTTGAACCCGGACGACTACTGGTGGTACACCGACCTCAGAAAATATGGCACCGTCCCCCACTCCGGCTTCGGCCTCGGTCTCGAACGCGCGGTGCTGCTGATCACCGGCATGACCAACATCCGCGACGTGATTCCGTTCCCGAGGACACCGGGACATGCGGAGTTTTAAAGGCGAGGTTTTCATGCGCACGATATCGAATTCGGCAATGCGAGTCACGTCCGCGCTTAGCGCACTACTGCTGGCAGGAGTCGTGATTGCATCCGCAGATGATGAAAAGTCGCTGTCGGTGACTGAACCTGAGGCGATTGACGCAGCTGACTTGTTGAAGTGGAGCGACAGGAGTGAGTTGAACGACGCTACGAGGTTGGAATACGCAATGCTCCGGTTGGCACCCGAGCGAATCAAGAATCGAGAACTCTTGTTTCAACGCCTCAAGGACGCGAGCATTCTGCAACGCAGAAAGGCGATCGAAGCATTGTGGCGAACTGCGTCTGCCGAGGATGTGCCACTGTGCATTGAGACGCTGAAGCGATACGCGAACAGCGATCCAGACTTTTTTGTTCGACATACAGCGGCAGAAGGACTTGCGTCTCTCGGCGCTGCAACAAAGGGTGACATTTCGAAGTTAATCTTTGACGATACGGCTCAGCTCTACACAATGTTGGTCGCCGATCCATTATCTGCCGGAAAAAAGCCGGATGCCAAAGACCTTGCGTATTTTCTGCCCCTGACACACTCTGATGCAGGCTGCCAGTCGCGACTTGGTTTTCACGAGTTGGCGCAAAAAACATGGCTGGCGCAACAAGTCACTGAATTCGCAGGCAATGACCGTTCCATGGCGAATTACAGCACAGTCAGCCTTTCGGAATTAGAGATTCCGGCCTTGCGGCAAGCGTTGTCGAAGGAGCACTACTCGAAGCAAGTCTTCATTATTCGTGCACTCGGTGAGTTTGCCGCACTTGCACAGAGTTCAGAGAATGACCTGTTTGCCGTAATTGATCGCTGGGAATCGCCCAAAAAAGACAATTCAGAGACGAACGAATATGAGAACGAACCAGACGTAGGAAATACTCCAGTGGTACAGCAGGCCATTCGATCTCTGTTCCTGGTTCACGCCGATCAAACGAAACTGGCAGTGCGGCTTAAGGGACTTCGTTCGAGAAATGACGCGATTGGCATCGAAGCACGGCGTACGCTGCTAAAGCTTGGTGATGAGGCTGAACTGTCGCCGTTCTTAATGGCACTGGAGAAAAAGACAGAAGAGAATGAAGTCATTGATAATCTGCTTCAAATCACATACCTGGAACAACGAGCGGAGCCAGCCTTTGACGAGATTCTGACGATCGCTGTACGTTCACAGTCAGGGGGTGTGAAGGACGCCGTCAAGTATGTTTTTCGCCTTGCCGGTAGAACAGGTCAGACACATCTAATCCGTGCGCTTGGAAAAGAAAACGACGATGATCAGGAATTCGCCGCAGATGCATTGACTGATTTCGAAAAGATTCCAACCGACCAACTTGAAGAGATTCGAAGCAGGTATATGCAGCTCTCGCCTCGTGTGCGGTCATATTGCGGACTGGTACTTGCTAAGAACGAAGGGTTAAACCGTCAGGTCATCGAGGACTTGTTCATGCTCGCGCAGTCGGGCAACCCGGATGCTAACCAGATGTCTGCATTTGCGCTTTCGAAATCGCATTTGCCACAAGAATTCATGCCGCAACTGCAGTCACTCTTGCTGTCTCCGGATGCAGAAAT
>JAYTAK010000314.1:0-1869 GCA_043737515.1 Candidatus Kuenenia sp.
GTGAACCTCCAGTTGTCCCGGCACAAAGTCCAGGACTCGACTGATCTCTTCACCGATGCACGTCTTGTCGCGTTGGCACTCACCGCAGACTTTCTCTTCGTCCGACACATCGTGATGATGTTCAATCTGCGGCAACGCATCCAGGCACAGCTTTCGGTCGGCACGTTTTTTCTGACGACGGGCGGCTTTCTCCTGAGCGGCTGCGGTCAGCGCCGCGTCTTCGGCACCGGCAGGGACTTCACTGTCGGCCACGGAAGGCTCGGGCTCGGCGAACAGCTGGCCCATTTCAAACAGATGCTGCTGCTTTGCATCAGCAACATGCCGTTCGTGCCGCGAACCATAGACCCAGCGGCGAAGCAAACGCAGTTCGTCGATCGCTTTTTGATGCTCCTCGCGAAGCTGACCGAGATCCCCTGCAGTGCGATCCAGGACCTGTTCGAGATCCGTGTATCGTCGCTGCTGCTCAGCGTGCTGTTGTTCCATCATGCCCAGCAACGCCTGCTGCTCAGCGTGCTGCTGTTCCAATCCGGCGAACAACGCCCGCTCCTGTGTCATCAGCCGATGGCACTCAGCAAGGTCGATTGGAAAGGAGAGTGATTCCGCCATGAGTCACAAATCAGCAGCACGGGTACGAACAAAACGAACAACACACAGGCCGACTGAAGCACGCGATGAACTCGTCTGAGATCACGCACAGTATCCTACTCGGCGGGCCGACTATGTAGCGCATGGAGGGCAGCGGCGCCAGGTCAATCAGTACATTTTTCTGAAAGGTTTTTCAGATTCTGATTTATGGCTTCAGCAAAGAAGAACGGGCCACTCCTCGATGATGAAGAGTGGCCCGTTCGAGAGCAGTCTGGATTCCTGCCGACGTGATTCAGACAGCGACTGGTTGCTGATATCTCGCGCGTCGCCGCGCCGATTTCAGGTCAATCCCGCGCAGGATCATCGCCAGTTCGTGAGCCTCCAGCTCAAGTGTTGTTGATGCCGATCCGGGAAGCTGCCATGTCCCCACTTCAAGTCGCTTGTACCAGATGACAAATCCATCGGTGTCCCAGAAGATCGCCTTCATCCGATCACGACGCTTGTTGACGAACAGGAACAAATGTCCGTTGAGCGGATCCTGCTGGAACTCCTGCTGCACGATTCCGAACAGTCCATCAAAGCTCTTTCGCATGTCCACAGGATTCATGCAGAGAAACATTTTTGTGCGTGAAGGCAGACTCAGCATGCTGACACCTCATGCCGCAGCTGAACTCGCGCTGCCGTGTCCGGAAGCACGCATGGAATCTGACCGGCCGCGATGACCACATCACCCAAACGCTGACCATCCATGCCGTCGGCCACATGAATCACGACCCCGTTGGGCAGTTCGATCCGCAGGCTGCTGCGATGGCCCGGTGCAGTGCCCGATGCAGCGTGTTCCGAAGCACCGGAATTCGCCACAGGATCTCCCAGGGCAATGCACACAAACTGAGACGATGACTTCTTCAGGCCTGATGTCTGAGACGCTGTTTTGTACTTCGGTCGAGTCCGCTGATGCGCCGCAGCTGGCTGCGGCTCCGTCAGCAGTTTCTTCCATCGATAAAACGACGCCACCGAAACACCGGCCGCTTCGCAGCACTCGGCCACCGTCAGCCCCGACCACTGCTGCCACTCAATCCGCTCACGCCAAACCTGCTCCCGTTCGCTCATCACTCACCTCACCAGAAAAAGACCTGAGACCGGAATTCACCGGACCCAAGACTATCGACCCTGGCAAGAATGGGTTCCCCGTGCGCTTACGCGTCAGGCGGAATCCGTTCCGATCCTGCGGCGATTGGGTGAATGGCTGAAGGTTGATGACGATGGTGTGTTTTCGAAGAACGC
>JAYTAK010000315.1:0-4399 GCA_043737515.1 Candidatus Kuenenia sp.
AAACGCGCCGGTGTTGGTGAATCGCTGAGCCCACACGCCGCTCGTTGAGTCACTCCAGACCACCACGGCCCGGCCGTCTGGTGCCATGGCCACGGAGGGGTCTTCCTGGACGCCGGTGGCGGTCGTGTTGATAAGGATCTCGGAACCTGATGGAGCACCATTTGCTGCATACCATCGACCGAAGATACCGTCGACGTCGCCTGCGCCTTGTCCTTCCCAGACGATCAGAAATCGCCCGTCGGCCGCCATGGCGACGACCGGAGAATCCTGGTCCCCGGTGCTCGTCATGCCAACCCGAAACTCGTTGCCAAGTGCCGTGCCCGCTGCATCATAGCGCCGAGCGTAGACGCCGTTCCCGGAACCGTCCTGACTGACGCTGGTCCACGACACTACGAAATCGCCGCGACCGTTCATGGCTACGGTCGCATATTTCTGGTCATTGGTCGTGGTCTGGTTGATCAGAAATTCGACGCCAACCTTGTTCCCGGCCGCATCGAATCGTTGACCATAGACGCCCCAGCCTCCGCCGTCCTGATTCAGGCTGGACCAGACAATCACATGGCTGTCGTCGCGAGCCGCCGCGACGGCGTGTGTGCTGCCTCGTGATTCGGAGGATGTGGATTGTGTATTTGTGGTGGCAGTGTTGACGAGAGATTCCGCCCGGCTGGCGAGCAGTCCCTGAATTTCATAGGCCCCGATGTCGGGAGCACCGTCTCGAGCCGTGTTTCGTGCATCCACAGTCGGAGCAGACACCGTGCTTCCGGTGTCGATGGCCGCACTGCCCGACAGCAGGCGATGTGTCGTGACGAATCCGCCGTTGTCCCGCAGCGTGGCATCCAACAGCGGGTCGATACCACTTTGGTCGGCTGGCTCGGTGAGTCCTGCGGTAAAATCGCTGTCAATATTGTTACCCAGCGAAGTCACGGCCCGGTTGGCGTTGACACCGGATGTGTTGTACAGCACGGAGTTTCTGAGGACGACATCAGCTACGCCTCCCTGCAGGAAAATGCCGTCGCCGGATGCTGCGTCATTGAACGCGATCGTGACGTTGGTGGCCGTCACCGACCTGCTCGTCCAGAGCCCTCCGCCATTGCCTGCTGCGATATTTCCGCTGAGCGTCACGTTGGTCAGCGACATACTGGCTCCGCTGCCAGCGTGCTCGATACCGCCCCCGTCCTTGCCAGCCGTATTTCCGCTGATGGTCACGCGGTTGAACGTCACGTTGCCGCCGTCATTGTAGATGCCTCCGCCCCAGTTACTTCCGGTGTTATTGCTGATGACGGTGTCGGTCGCCACCAGAGTTCCGTAGTTGTAAATCCCGGCTCCGCTGCCGGTACTATTGCCCGTGACCACAACTCGCGACAGGTTAAGAGTCGAACCACTATCGGTGAGCACTCCACCGCCCCAGTGACTGGAAGACAGCGAACCGCCACGAATCGTGACATCCTCGATCGTGGCTGCAATGGCCCCTCGTAATTCAAAGACGCGATCCAGCGAACCCGCGTTAATGGTTGAAAGGCCGGACCCTGCTCCGGAGATCGTGAGTGAGTCGGTGATATCCAGGTCGCCGCTGAACGCCGCATTCTCGCCCTGACCACCGATGGAAAACGTGAACGTGCCCGCCGTCAGATAGATCGTATCGGCACCGGCCGTATTGTTGGTCGCGATGATCGCCTCACGCAGAGAAATGAAGCCATCCGTTCCATTGTTTCCGAGCAGCGCCGCTATCGACGATGTGTCACCGTCGAGCACGTCGTCTGTGGTGCTGACCGTGATGACGCCGAGCAGATCACTCCAGTCTCCGATCATCGGACTGTTGCCAAAGACGTGCGTCTCGATGGCCCCGAGCTGATATTCCAGTTCCCAGTCACCACCGAACGACTGACTGCCGGTGGCATCCGTGCTGGCTGCGACATCGGCCCTCGTGAGCTGGCTCAGCGATGCCACAAAGTCCATGCCTTCCGGCGACTCGGCCAGATCGCAGCTATACAACAACAGGTCGGCGTTAGCCGTCAGACTGTGCTGCCACGCCAGCAGTTCCGGTGCGTACAATGTCAGTGTGTCTGCGTTCAGAACCGTTGCACCGAGCAGGATTTCACCCTCGCGTCCGTGCGACAGCAGGTGAATCGCCGACACATTGCCGAGCTGTTCGAGTTTCTCCGTGATCTGCGTCAACCCGTTTTCGTGCGCATCCAGACGCAGCAAACGAACATCACGATCATCGCTGAGCAGGCTTGTCAGCAGCGCATCCGCATCCTGAACCCGCGAATCAATCACGACCAGTTCAACGCCGCGAACCTCGGCCGTTGTGTCTGAACTGTTGTCAATGTTTGCAACCGTCGAATTCGGCCCTTGTCCATCTGGATTGCTGTACTCAATGTTGTCGGTGGCCGCAGTCGTGTTCGTTTCGGCGTCAACGGCGTCGGCCACCGGCGAAGATTCCACCGCAACCAGAGCAACTTCTGCAATCATGGCCATCGGCGACGCGCTCATCAGCATTCGTTCTTCGAGTCGCGTCAGTTGCAGCGACCGCCCGCGCGCAGCATCAGCGCTGGAGCGTGATGAATGCCCCAGCAGATGGAGCACTTCATCGACGATTAACTGGACTCGATCTCCGATGTTGCGATGTTTGCGTTTCATGCGGTCAGCCTGAAAGTACGCGCAGCACAGGCGCAGACCTGCACAATGCGGCACTCTTAACCTACACCACGCAATCAGAAAGGCAGGAAATCCCTGCCACGATTCCGCAATTCAACCACCCTGCGATCGCCGTTCAACCGCTACCATCGGCAAGAACGACACAGGCAGACGCGGAGCGATTCGAAAGATGCGATGCAACTCGGAATTCAGGAAGCCATTGAATCGTTTATACTCCGCGCGGCCAGGACTGAGGGACGTGTTGTTGAGTGAGCCGCAAGGCGCTAGCCGCGGGTTGTGCATTCGGTCAGCGCCGGCGGCTAGCGCCTTGCCGCTCACAAAACCTCAAATCTGACCGCGCGGAGTATGTATACTCCGCGCGGCCAGAAATGAGTCCGGCGAGCGGAGTGGCGTGAGCCCTCCGGTACATCGCTTTTTTTTACCGGCAAGCTGACGCATGCCGCTCCCCAATTCTCCCACTGATAACCGCGTAGAGTAAAAGTCTCAATGGCTGTCCGGCCGGAACCCATCGGTCAACGAGGACGATTGTGACCTCAGATCGCGGGCCACGGGTACGTTTCCCGACAGGATTCGGCGAAAAACGCGGGGCTTTTCACGCACGGGAGGCATGCTCAAAGTGACCTTGAGTCATCCCGGCGTTCGCTGCCAGAATACCCCGCACGGCACCAACACGCTTGCAGGGATGCGACGGTATTGAGAGGCACGCGAAGACAATCTCACATCTTGCCATTCCGCGCGGTCGTGCTGGGACGCTGCCTCCTCGGATGTTGCGCGCTGTGCAGTGGATGCCTGTCGTCGCCTCCCAAGGCACCGGCAGTGGTCAGCAGTGCAGTGCAGGTCTCGGCAGACTATCGAGATTCGATGTGGGAACACGCGGTGGTCGTACTGCACCGAAATCATTTTCAGGTAGCGCGCGAGAGCAAGCTCGAAGGCGTCATCGAAACGCAGTACCGCGGTGGTTCCAATGTGCTGGAGCCGTGGCATCCGGATTCAGTCGGGCTGGAGAACCGGCTGGAGAGCACGCTGCAGTCCATTCGTCGTCGCGTCACCGTCAGTATGCAGTCATCGGGCCCAGGCGTGATGACAGTCAGCGTCCGCGTCGATAAAGAGATTGAAGATCTGCCTGGCCTGGCAGCAAACTACGAAGGCGGAGCGACATTCCAGGAATCGCAGCCCTTCAACCGTGACCTGGACCAGGTTGTAGGCCAGTCCGGGCCATCCCGCTGGCTGTCGATTGGCCGCGACCCGCTGCTCGAACGAAGACTTCTGGCACAGATCCAGAGCGGCCGCTGAGGCGTGGGGCGGATTCAGCTACGGCAAAATCTTTGCTGCCGCTCGCCTGAATGCCAACCTCCGAATGCCGGTAATGCAAGTCCGTCCGGTTATGCGGCACCAGAAAACTCTCGCGGCAACCGCACCTGCGTACTGGGCAGCGCGGGGCAGGAGCGGGTCCTGCGGGGTGTTTGCCGCCTTTTCGCGTTGTTTCGAAAAAAGCGAAATACTTTTTGACGTCGCAATTTCCTGACCTAGGTTTGCGTGTCAGCGAGCGAGTAACGCGGACTGAACTGCGCTGCTGCAAATTGCGGCTGGCAGGCTTGGTAAGAGTTAACTCTGCGCCGCAGAGTCATTTTCTGTAGTGGCCCAAAGCCACTGTGACGTCACCCGCCCGGATACGGGCACAACGTGAGGGATTTTCAAATGAGCAAGTTCGTAAGCAGCGTCAAGAAGTTCATCGTGTCAG
>JAYTAK010000316.1:0-10158 GCA_043737515.1 Candidatus Kuenenia sp.
ATTGGAGCGTTGGCCATTCCAGGCCTTGGCCCGTTAATCGCAGCCGGACCCATCATGGCCGCACTCAGCGGAGCAGCTGTGGTGGGCACTCTTGGCGGGATCACGGGGGCGCTCATTGGAATGGGCATTCCCGAGTTCGAAGCCAAGCGTTTCGAAGGCAGGGTCAAGTCTGGAAGTTCGTTGATTTCCATTCACTGCGACGACAGTGACGAAATCAGCCGGGCCAAAGAAATCTGTGAAAACGCCGGAGCCGAGGACATCACAGTCGGTGGCGAAGTGGCGGTTCACGATAGCGGCACGAAGCGAAGGTCCGAAACGTCGTCTATCGACAGCCGTGACCCAGTGATTACATCGCCGCCGAGGATGTAATCGAGCAGACTCACTCGGGAAGGCTGTATGTCAGCCTTCCCGGATTTGTGTGCCAGATTCAAACAATACTACTCAACTTCACAAAGGAGCGACCAATGAAACTGAAAACACTGCAAGATCTGTACGTCGATCAACTGAAAGATCTTTACAACGCAGAGAACCAACTTTTGAAGGCATTGCCAAAGATGGCGAAGGCCGCCACAGCACCACAACTTTCAAAAGCGTTCACTGTACACCTTGAAGAAACAAAGGGTCAGATTGAACGTCTGGAAACGATCTTCACTGAGTTGGAGATCAGTCCAAAAGGGAAAACCTGCAAGGCCATGGCAGGGTTGCTCGAAGAGGGGGCGGAAGCCATCTCTGACGATGCGGACCCATGCGTAAGAGACGCCGCGTTGATTGCTGCGGCGCAGCGGGTTGAGCACTACGAAATGGCCGGATACGGTTGTGTGCGGACATTCGCGCGTCTGCTTGGCCATGATGAAGCAGCCGATTTGCTGCAGACGACTCTGGATGAGGAAGGCTCAGCCGACAAGAAGCTGACTGAACTCGCGGAATCGGTGATTAACGTCGAGGCGGTCAGTCCGATGTCATGCAAATAGCCCCACTCACCGACGAACACAATTAGAGCTACGAGCCAGGCGAGCAGAGACAGAGCTGGTGGCCGAACTCAATTCGACAAGGATATCTGTCAACAGAATCGGCATGCGAAAAGGATTGACGATCAGGGTTATTCAACAGCAATTCACTCCGAAACGGAGAACAGAAGTTTGATCGTCCTGGATTGACGACAAACTTATAAAGTCAATTACTTCATCACTCTGTCAAAAGATTTCGTGAGTCGGTTCTGTTGGTGGATTCTTGACATATTGGCCAATCGAATTCTCTGGCTGGAAGAGCCATTGAACGGCGGGAGCACGTTGCTTTCGCGGATGGTCAACAAACATCGTTAATGGAAAACGTAATTATGATGAACTATCAGACAATTTCATTGAGTGCAATCGCCTTAGCTGTCCTGGCTGGAAGCGCAATGGCTTTCACTGCCGAGGATGACAAAGAAGCAACGCACGACGGAACCATCGTGAGCATCAGCGGTACAGAACTGGTGATGAAGGGCAAAGACGATAAGGAACATACTCACACGCTGGCGAAAAGCGCCAAGATGACGCTCGACGGAAAAGACTGCAAGGCGGAAGACCTGAAAGCCGGCCTCAAGATTCGTGTCACGACGAACACAGGTGATGCCAAAGAAGCCACCAACGTCGAAGCGATCAGCAAAAACGCTTTGTTTGCCAACACTCATGAAGGCAAATTCGTCAGCGCGACCAGCAGCAAGTTGGTCATGACAGGCGACGACGGCAAAGAGCACTCTCACACGATCACGGATGACACGAAAGTCACCTGCGATAAGAAAGAATGCAAAGCCACCGATCTCAAATCCGGAACAAAGCTTCGAGTCACCACGAAAAAGTCTGATGAGAAGGCAGTAACCTGCATTGAAGCCATCGTCAAAGACGGCGACTTCGCTCGTTAATTCGAGTGAATAGAGCGTCGCAGGACGTTCGTTGCCACAGCGCCGAGTGTCGCTCATTGAGCGACACTCGGCTTCCTCTAAGGATTCTGTCTGCGGTCGTGAACTGGACCGCGCAATGGTTCTATCAGACGCAGTGCGCTAGCACCCGGGTTTCGCAGCGAATACGGCATAAACCGGACGCTGGCGCGTTCCGACTGATAGTTTGGATACGCTCTGTTTTTCTGAACATGGCGGTGGTCGGTTTAACCTCAGTATTTACTGGGCGAGCCGGTGCTCGCAAGGATTGAAGACTATGAAACTCACACGTACTTTGAACGGATGTCTTGTGGCCACACTCGTGGCCCTTGGCACGTTCGCTGGCATCAACAATGCGAGTGCAGCACCGCAAGATCAAGCGGATGTGGAAGAAGGGGTGCAGGTGCTGACGCGCGGGCCGGTTCATGAAGCCTTCGCGGAAACGATCAGCTTCGATCCTGAGCCCGGCATCATCGTGCCGAATCAGCCTCCGGAAGCCATTGAAGAAGTCGCTCCGGAACAGCGTCCCGAAGGAGACAACGTTGCGTGGATTCCAGGCTACCTGGCCTGGGATGATGAACGCGAAGATTTTCTTTGGGTCAGCGGCATCTGGCGCGATCTGCCGCCGGGCCGCCAGTGGATGCCCGGCTATTGGACGGAATTGGAATCCGGATACCAATGGATTTCTGGATACTGGGCTGATGCCACGCAGACGGAAATTCTGTACCTGCCCGAGCCGCCTGCGACTGCCGAAGTTGGGCCCAACATTGAGGCCCCATCGCACGACCATAACTGGCTGCCTGGCTGCTGGATCTGGCAACAGAATCACTACGCCTGGCGTCCCGGTTACTGGGCACCGATGCAGCCGGACTGGGATTGGGTTCCGGCTCACTATGTCTGTTCGCCGCGAGGCTATGTCTTTGTAGATGGCTACTATGACCACTCCGTCTCCCGACGCGGAGTTTTGTTTGCACCGGTGTATCTCCACTCGGGTGTCTACTCGCGACGAGGCTATTCCTATTGTCCCTCCACGGTGATTGACCTGCGATTGTTCACGGCCCATCTGTTCTCGCGGCCTCAGTATCATCATTACTACTTTGGTGACTACTATGCGAACAACTACAGCACTGGAGGGTATTACCCCTGGTTTTCATACGGTTCAAGTGGCTATGGCTATGATCCGTTTTATGCTCGGCAAAGATGGGACAATCGCGAAGACCGTGACTGGCATCACCGCATCGAGCGCGACTTCGCAAATCGTCGCGACCATGAGGACCAGAGACCACCTCGCACGCTGGCCGCTCTCCTTGAGCGAAACCAGAACGCCCCACAGTCTGATGACAGGTCGCTTGCTGTCGCTATGTCGCTCGACCAGCTCACCAGGAATCCGGAGAGTCCGCAGCGGTTTCAGGTCATAGATGAGAACGAGCGTCAGGCACTGGCCGAACGTCGGCAGGAGATGCAGAAGTTTCGCAACGAGCGACAGAAGCTCGAAGCCGAAACGACGGCGACTCGTCCCAACAATCCGACTGATCCGACCGAACCACCTGAGCCGGTGAATGTGAAACTTCCAAAGTCTCCGGTGGTCTCCACAACTGTCGAGACGCCTGGAAAAGGAGGGCCAACACCCAAAAATCCGGACGCTCCGAACGTCGATCCGAACGTCGAGGCCAAACCACGAGTTCCTCGTGAAGCAAGGCCGAATTCTGAGAACGCCAAAGGCTCGCCGAAGCGCCCAGGCACCGACGCAAAACCGCCTGCAATGAAGAAAACTCCAGGAGCCGAACCCAAGTCCGGCAAGAAGGGCGATCCTAAATCCAAAGGCGGTAAATCAGATCCGCTGCCTGACGTCCCGAAGGTTGATCCCAAGCCTGACGTGCCCAAAGTCGATCCGAAGCCTGGCACTCCCGTTGTGCCAAAATCAGATCCTCCCAAGGGCGAACCAAAACCGAAACGTGGTAAGGCCGACCCAAAACCTGAAACACCGAAACTGGATCCCCAGCCGGGCAAAAAAGGAACGCCAAAATCAGATCCTCCGAAAACAGAACCAAAACCGAAACGTGGTAAGGCCGATCCGAAGCCTGCCGTTCCGAATCCCCAACCTAAGCCCAACGTACCAAAGGTCGAACCAAAGCCTGAACTGCCAAAGGTCGAACCGACGAAGCCACCGAAACCTGCCGTTCCGAAGGCCGAACCAAAACCCGACGTACCAAAGGTCGCACCAAAACCTGAATCGCCAAAGGTTGAGCCACCGAAACCACCGAAACCACCGAAACCTTAGAACATGATCGTGTTTAACAGCCTGAACGCAATAGCGTCCGGTTCCGTTGGAAGCACACAAACCGGACGCTGGTGGTCTGCGAATTTAGTCGGCAATTCTCCGTGGGTTAAGCTTCCAGCTTGCCATCGCTGAATGAAAACTCACGTGCTTTTTTGCCGTCATGACAAGCTGGACGCTTATCCCACCTTTTTGTAATCGGCGTTGGGTGTTACCGGGGCTGGTTCAGATTAGCTGGCGAGCGAGGATCTCAGGATCACCCTATCGAAGTCAAGCTGTCCGTGGACACTGACAAACTCAAACACGATACCGGAGCCGTTACTGGAGGCTCACAGACTAAGGATTCACACAATGAACAATGATACCGAAACCGTCAAACAGAAGCCGGATCGGGCGCTCTACGGAAAAGTAATTGGAGTCGTCAAGTATCGGCATCAACTGAAGTCGCTGTGTAAATCGCTGGCGATTCTGGGAGTCCGCGAAGTTGAAGTTCTCAGTGGCCCCAGTGGAATTCAACGGCTGAAAACATGGAAGCAACCGATATCACGGTATCTCTTTGGAGACATGGAGGGCGAAGTGATCCAGCGTTCTCTCGACGCCATCTCAGATGGCCACATAGTTTTCGCGGCTGTTGTCGTGCCTGAATTTGCGGAAAAGACAGCGAGAATTGCCAATGTGCAAGGGGCTTTCGAAGTTAAGCACTTTGGAAACTCTGCCGTGACGAATTACTGATGAGTTGATTCGTTTAAAAGGAACTAACAATGCTCTGGACCATCTTTGTTGTGTTGCTGATTCTCTGGGTACTTGGCATGGTGACATCGACGATGCTGGGTGGATTCATTCACCTGCTTCTGTTAGTCGCGGTGGCTGTGGTTCTGATCCGAATCATTCAGGGACGCCAACCCATTTAGCCAAAAATCGACACACTGCTCAGCCAACGCAGGGAGTTTTTTTTACTGAGAGGATTTACGCAAATCGGCAGATGTGCGACGACGGAGTGGCAGACAGACGCAGGGGAGACCCTCGGTCGGCTCGCGCGAGAAACGGTGGCGATACAATGTGTGCGACAGAAGAGACTCGGTTGCGGGCAAAGCCCGCGCCAAGATTCAGATATATGCTGCGTCGTCGGGACTAAATGCGTTAACAGTATCCCGTTGAATGAAAGGGTTGGACTCATGCGTAATAAGGTTTTAGCTGTAATCGGATTGTTGCTGATCGGAGCGGGCGCAGTCGCGATGTTGTATCGCGGCATTCCCTATACCAGTCGCGATGTCGTGATTGATGTGGGGCCAATCACCGCCACGGCCGAATCAAATCGCACATGGCCGGTATCAGCAACCGTCAGCGGCCTGGCAGTTGTCTGCGGAATTCTTTTGATCGGGTTCGGCGGGCGCAAAGGCTGATATGACGGTCTTCAGAAATTGAAATCTATCATCACCACAGGAAATCGACCACCTCGCAAACCTCATCAGGGGGCATCCGGATTGCCATGATGACAACCGTTTGTGAAGACGGTTCACTTTGCAGCCGCCCCATGACCACGGTGGATTCGGATTTTGAAGGCGGTTTTTGGTTCTTCACTAAAGTGGACATGGTCTTAGAGACACAATGATTTTGGATGCACATCACGTACCAATTTGCCGCCAAAGCCGACACGCTGATGCATTTGGCCGATGATCAGTGCATGAATCAGATAGTCCTCTTCGATTTTGCAGAATGTTATCGGCCGAACCGAAACAGATGAGCCTCGTTGGGCTGTTGGCCATTTATCATTTCAGCAATCATGTTCGACGCGATCACACTGAATGTAATCCCATTGCCACCAAATCCGAGCGTAAAGTAGCATCCCGGATATTCCGGTGATTCTCCGACGTAGGCAAGGCCGTCTTTGGTGGATCCAAATGTGCCTGCCCACGCAAATTCCACTTCCCATTCAAGGCCCGGAATCAATTCTCGTGTTTTGGCATGAATGAGCCCCGCTTTTTTTTCGATCGAAGCGTCGCGACGTGTGGGACTATGGAATCGATCGTCTTCACCCCCTGCGAGAATTCGGTTGTCGTCGGTGCATCTCAAATAGAGATAAGGATTCTTCGCTTCCCAAAGCATCCAGTCAGAATTCCAGGGAGCAACGGACTTCAACGGTTGGGAGACGACCGCGTATGTGTTGTCCAGGTTGACAACGCGCTCTTTCAGCATGGTGTGTGCCTCATATCCACTTGCAATCACGACACGTTTTGCTGATACACTTGCGTCACGGGATGTCGCGAGCGACACACGGTCGCCGGAACATTTGAACTGTGTCACCTGTGTTCGATCGAACACTTTTGCTCCGTTCTGAACCGCATTCGCAAGCAGATCATGTGCCAGGCGAAAAGGATCACATGACGCCGATTGGCGGTTACTCAGTGCTGCGACCCCTGCCAGTCCAAACCGATCGTACAAATCACCGGCATCGTGGTAATTGCAGTCCAGTCCGGTCGATTTTCGGGCTCTATGTTCGTCGGCCAACGCTTTTCCGGCTTTTCGGGTGGAGGCAATATGAATACTCTGTTTGCGCCGAAAACTGCAGGTCGAGCCAATTTCGTGAACCAACTGTTCGAGATCATCGATCGACTTATGTGACAATCGATACGCCTTCGCTGCATCGTCCGCGCCGATCAGCTTCGACATTTCTGTCAGCGAAACGTCGATCTCGTACTGCAGCAACGCGGTACTCGCTGAAGTACTGCCGCGACATACATCACGCCCGTCAAGGACAACCACTAAGTGCCCATCTTTGCTCAGTCTCTGAGCAACCATGGCTCCCGTGATGCCCGCCCCGATCACAGCGATGTCGCATTCCGTATCGCAACTCAGAAAAGGATAGGTTGTACCGAGACCGTTTTTCAGAGACCAGAATGGATGATCGGACGTGATGTCCATATGGCGCAAGCTACAAATCAAAATCAACTTTTGAGAATTCGACGGACACTTGATACTCACGGAAACAAAAGCAGCGTGCGACAACGAATTGTCGCACGCTGGTTGGAACGGGTGTCAACTCTTTTCGCAGTATTTTTTAGCAACTCAGCGTGGCTTGCTCGCTCGAAGTTCCGCGTGGTTGTAAGCGTCTTTTGCGGCCAAACTTGCCTGCGCCCAGGTCAACCGAGAGTCGCGGTTTTGCTTCTCCCAGCGGGCACGGGCGTCGGATTCCGTTTCGCTCCAGGATGACGGAGAACCGGAACCATAGGAATCAATACCGGCGCGATAGGCAGGTTCGTAGTCGTCAAAGCTGTAGTCTTTGGAGTAGTATGGGCGACCCTTGTACTCGTTTCGCCAATAATCGACCTCTACAGTCGGGTCGATGTTCTCTGCGACACCTTTGCCAGCCAGACCTCCAGCGATGCCTCCGACCACCGTTCCGACTGCCGCGCCAATTGGTCCCGCTACAGCACCCACTGCAGCGCCCGTGGCTGCGCCACCCAGTGCAGCGCCGACTCCTGCTCCGACCGGATGCGCTCCAGCTTCGCCAGAAATTGGATCCTCGTTCCGAAGTTCTTTAACGCCCTTAGTGTTCTCTCGCTTTTCAACAGCCATTTTCTCTCTCCTTTGAATGTGTCATGAAATGCACCTGAATCGCGTCCCGAGCCGAGTACAAATTTGAAAAACAATTTCGCAGATCAACTCGACGCTACATTCCAATCCATTCAGCACAAAGTGTGCCATGCCTCAAATTCGAAGTAAACCTTTGATTGATGGTGAAAAAACTCTTTGCCGAAGGCTGCTCTGAGCAATGAGTTGCAGGGACAATCAAAGTTGGTCAGACAGCGAGTTGTCCCATATCCCGGATTATCGTTTCTTTGTTCAACGGGTTGAATAACGGCTGATCTGAACGCTGATCGACCATCCAAATGTCTCCCTGCGAGATCAACGTCCAATCTACCAGCGATGGACGGTACGAACTGCAAATTCTGAATTTCAAAAATCGCAGCCTTTGACGAACAACAAAATGATGATGATCGGCAAGGGCAGACCAATCAACCACCCAAGAATTCCGTACTTAATCTTCCCCGTGCGATCGGCGCTTTCAAACGACATGTCTCGGCTCCTTGTGTTAAACGAGATTGTTAAATCTGCATCTCCAGTAGCAGTTGTGATGCCACTGAGACAGAAATACTTCCGCACAGGTGAGCTGACGAGCTTTGGCACAACATTCGCTTTCGACAGAATGTTGGGCTCAATATGGGCTTCGTGAATTGGAGGCTGATGGCTCCGCATCATGCGTGACCATCGAACAGCGAGTCGTGGACTTCGTTTGTTTTAATGGCTTTCAAATAAACTCATTGGAAATCTGAGGAGACGATCATGGCGACGACAGCCGAGTTGAAGGGAAATTGGGACAAGTTGAAGGGGCAGGTACGCGAGCGATGGAGTACAGTCAGCGATGGCGATTTCACGCGAGTCCAGGGGAACACAGATCAGTTGATCGGGATGATTGAACAAAAGACCGGTACCGCCCGCCGCGAAATCGAACAGTTTTTGGATGGCGCTCAGAAAAGTTGTGAAACGACGGTGCAGCATGCTGCCGAGACCGTGCGCGAGTACGCAAACAAAGCAACGGAAGTCGTGAAAGATCAATATGGCCGCGTCAACAAGCAGCTTGAGACCGGCTTGGAAGATGCGCAAGCGGTGATCCGTACAAGCCCCGGGACGTCCGTCGGTGTGGCGTTTGGTGCCGGATTCGTCGTAGGTTGCCTGTTCAGTCTACTACTACGGCCCGAGCGAAAGTCGTGGTATCAGATTTAGTTTCGGGCGGAGGCAGAAGGTGGTTCATCGGTCAAAAACAACCAGAAATCGATCGACGACCTGCCTGTCCTGCCGCAGCGTTCATTAATAATGTTAAATGAGTGCAGGACGTTCTGCACTCGGATTGGGAATTGATTGGTGTGTGACCCCGCTCTGACCGGTCACACACGTTTTTCATTCAGAGGGAGGCTCACAATGGTAACATCGACAGTTCAAAATCGTACCGAAGCTAAATCGGACGGTAGACCCGGAAGTCAAGAAAACATCGCTTCATGTCCGTCTCAACTCAGCGTTCTCAACGATATCCAATGCTACACTCGGCAGTATGTCCACGACCAGCCGGAAAAAGCAGCATTGATCTGCCTGGGTGTCGGATTCATCCTGGGATGGAAACTGAAACCCTGGTAGTTGTGGCGATCGTCAGGCGGGTGGGCCGTCATCGTGATCAGCCAGCAACCGTCTGCCACCTGTGGCAGAAACGCCTGAATCCTTTATAGAAGCGCCATACGACCAAATGGCTGACCGGCGGCGAGCATTCTGACATCAGGTGTGCGATCAGCGACATCTCGGCTCGCTATTTGCAACTCTCCATTCATGACGCAAGAGAGGAATCGTTTCCTCAGCATGCGAAGGATTTTTTCCACAACAGGAGTAAACTAATGAGTACTGCCACATGTGAGACGACCGTAGGAGTCTTCACTTCCCGGGAAGCTGCGGACGCAGCAATTTCAGAATTGCATCGATCAGGTTTCCGCGACAGTGAAATTGGCCTGATTCATCGCGATTCCCAGGATACGAAGAAAGGCCGGGACCGAAAGAGTACAACGGTGGATGACGACGATGATGACGCCGAGCTTGCGACCGGCGGAGCGGTAACGGGAGCTGTCGCAGGTCTGGGAATTGGGGCTCTCGTCGGTGCAGGCGTTCTTGCTGGAATCGTTCCGGTCATCGGGCCAGCACTGTTTGCCGGTACCCTTGGCGTATTAGCGTCCAATGCGGCCGGTGGGGCCGCGGTGGCTGGTCTTGTCGGGGCACTGACTGGCTGGGGACTCTCGAAGGAAGACGCGACATATTACGAAAGCGAAGTGTCGGCTGGACGATCCATTGTTACGGTCACATCGGATCGCTGTGAGGACGCTCAAGAGATCCTGACGCGACACGGCGGCACCAGTCGGGC
>JAYTAK010000317.1:0-10158 GCA_043737515.1 Candidatus Kuenenia sp.
CGTGATTCCATTGATCAGCGCCCTACGGAGGCAAGCTCCGCAGTGGCGAAAACGCCTTCCGGATTTCTTGTCTGGTGATGATCAGCGCTCGATGGGGACGAGCCCCATCGCGGCGGAAATCACCTCTTGCCTCAACGCCCGAGCGGCAAGCGCCCAAAAACTCGTCAGCCTCCTCACCTAAATTCTTCTCAGAAAAACAAAACTCTCGACGTTTGCTGAACAAACTGGCGAGTCGCGGCTCACCGGGAGAATGACCTGCTCACTGCGTGATGCCCAGCAACGCATCACGCAGAACCGAGTAGTTCGCCTGAATCGAGTATTTCTGCTCGACCGTTTGCCGACCGCGAAGACCCATCTGTTGGCGGAGTTCCGGATGAGTGGTTAACCGTCGCAGAGCGGTCAGCCACTCCTCCGTCGTCTGTGCGGCCATGCCGTTCTGATTGTTGTCAAGGATCTCGGAGTTCACGCCGACGGGTGCTGCGATCCCCGGAACACCCACCGCCAGGTACTGAATCAGCTTGAGGCCGCATTTATAGATATCCCATTCCTGATTGGGAAACAGGGGCATCAGGCCGATATCGAACTGCCGAAGCTGTTCCACTTCACGTTTCGGTTGCCACGGTTCGTGAATCACTTTCACTCCCGACAGATCAATTTCACGGAGAGCAGAGATCTCCGGCACAACGATTCGGAGTTCGAACGGTGTTTCCTGAGCAAGTCTCCGCAGGGCCTCTGCGGCAACGGCGAGATACTTCAGATTGCCTGCCGTTCCCATCCATCCGACGACGGGCGGCGAGCCGCCTCCCGACAAAAGCTGTTGCGGCGATCCATAAGTTCTCGAAGTATAGTCATCCAGATCCACACAGGTCGGGACGTGGCAGATCGTCGAATTCAGCGGGCGAACTTTCTCTCCCAGAAACCGATTCCCGCAGACGACCATGTCCGCCAGCTTCATCAGTTCAGCAAACTTCTCGGGATAGCGCAGGAACACGGCGTCATCGAGATCTATCACCAGTCGATGACAGGACTCCCGGAATCGTTGTTCCATGTGAATCGTGGTGTTGTCGAAGATCTCACGATCAATGAACACCACGTCAAAGCGCTGGAGCTTTGTTCTTAACCAGTGCCACCAGCGGACGCTGCGTTTCAGCAATTGGCTGGGGCGAAAACCCATCCACGGAAAGTAGTCATACTTCTGCGGAAAACTGTGCGCGACGACCGCGCGATGCCCGTCCGCGCGGAAGTGCCTAAGATACGGCAGGATGCGAAATCGTGCGGAGGGAACTCGATCACCCGATGACAGAAACAGGATATTCACGGGCGGCTCTCCGAAGTTCCGCGGCGCGCAGAAATCGTCAATCGCCCGCCTTGACGCATCCACGCCAGGATGTGAGCGAACGGAGCCAGGCACAGCTTGGTGGCCATTGTAGGCCGGTCCGGATACCGCAGCAGCCAGCGGCCAAAGCGACTTCCCGGCCATCGGGCCAGAATGGACAGCGCCAGACTGCCGACGACATTCGACAGATTGCGCTGGTGAATGGTGCTGATGTCCGTAAACCCGCACTCGTGCAGCAATTTTCGGATCGATGTTGGTGTGAAATGGTGCAGATGCCGCGGAAGTTCCCACACGTACCAGTACCTGCCGAAGAACCATGCTTCCCAGCAGCCCGCGTTCGGAATGCTGAAGAGCAGCGTTCCTCCCGGTTTCAACAAAGAGTGCAGTCGTCGCAGCGTCGCTTTCGCATCAGGCACATGCTCGATCACCATCCATGCGGCGGCGAGTTCAAATTGTTCCGGCTGCAATTCGGTGGCTTCCAGAGTTCCGCAGTACACATCAAGCCCGGCTTCTTTTGCGATCGATGCTGGCCGCTCACCGGGTTCGATGCCTGTCGCCAGCCACCCGGTTTCCTGCAATCGCACGAGATATTGCCCAGTGGCACAGCCCAGTTCGAGGGCACGAGGCTTTTCGGGTTCGTCGCCTTCGATCCGTGCCGAGTCTGCCGCATGATGTGTCCCGGCTAGTGCTCGGTCAGCAGTGGATTGATGGGTGGCCGGGGTTGGAGGGCGCCAGTCCGAAACTCCGGGGCTTCCTTCGCTCCGCTCAGTCCTGCCCCGGCCACCCGATCCTTCGAGGCACGACTGGCCGGGCACTGGCGCGATCGGTACGGGCTGGCTGCGATCGTCCATCAGCCAGTTGTAGAATTGTTTGAGACCCGGAACATATCGCAGCGGCAAGATCCGCAAATACAGCGGCCGTCGAAGATTGGTTGCGTCGATGTTTACGCCATTGACCGACTTTTTCGTGCCGCTGGATACTGCGGCTGTCTTAGGTACCGATTGATGCGGACCATATTGCTGTGGATAGCACGCTCCCAGGCTTTCGAGAACCGGGCGAGGATTCATGAACCGATGCCCACAGGCGTGGCAGCGTTCGACATGGAACTCGCCGGGAAGGCCGCACAGATTGTCTTTCGAAGTCATCACGACTGAGCTGTCGGACGATCCACACAAGGGGCAACTGATGCGTTCCAGTTTCAACGTCACACGCGGTGCCGTCGGTTCACTTGACTGCTGGGCAACGTCCGCATCCGGCTCGACTTTTTCAGGCATCGGCTGGCTCCGGTGAATGCCATTCCCTACGAGTTCGCACCCAGATCAATGTCCAGAGTGGTACCTGCACGCAGGCGATGCCCAATAGATATCCTGCTGCGACACCGCTGCTGCCGTACTGACTGCCAAACCACACTTGCAAAGCCGCAACGGTCAGGCTTGAAACAATCGACGCCGTCAGGAACGGATCTCGTTTGTGGGCACGCACATAAAGATTTGTACACAGAGCGAATTGCAACAGTACCATCGCCATCGAAAACATCGCGGTGGGTCCGACAGGCAGCATCCGACTCGCCAGGCGTTCGAACAGCCATTCACTGCGAGTTCCCATCCACCAGACGGTCAGACTGAAGCATATCACAGCCGCTGTCATGATCAGCATCGAGAGTCGCATCATCCTGAAAAACAACTGGTCAAGTTCCCTGAATTTCCTTGCCGCGATCAGGGCTCCAAATGTTGGCCGCCGCGTTTCAATCCATGCCAGTGATGCTCCTTGCAGTGCCGTCAGAATCGTCCACGTCATTCCCAGTTGTGCTGCTGCACCTTCTGGCCAGTTTTTGAAGATCAGCAACAGCGGCATCGAATTGGCGAGCCAAAGCAATATCCCCTGCACGGCGATTCGCCATTGCAGCGGAAGAATCTCGTGTTTCCAATCGACCTGATCCTGTTCGGGCGGCGAGCGGAATGCGTGAAAGAACGGGCGGTATCGCACAGCCACCAGATACAACTCACCAGCTAATCGAATGGTGGCAGATGCGACCAGCGACCATAAACCAAAACCACTGGTCAGCGCGAGCCACATGGCGAATGTGCCCGCGACGGCCTGCCAAAACCGAACACGATTGATCACGGACAGTTGATTGCAGCCTTCCAGAATCGCGGTCAACGGAAGCAATGGCAACTGCAGCCCGTTCACGATCACCAGCGCTATCCACGGACTCAGCCATGCGACATTCTCCCGCAGTGGCGAATCACCACTGGCGACCATCGCTGTTTTACCAAAGAATAAAACTCCCGCTATTGTTATGGTTGCCGCAAAGATCAATGCGGCTATCCCGTACCAGCGGAGCATCATACGACCCAGCGATATCAGTCGTGACCTCGCGGCGGCATCTCCCACGATCTTTCCGTCCTGCAACGAAAGCCGGGACCATTCATGACTGCTGACGCTGATCAAAACAATGTGCAGGCCCAACTCCACGAAGACCTGCATGCCCAGCATACCACTGAAGGCGTAGTAATAATCCTGCGTCGCCTTCGAAAAACTCACCACGAGAATCAACTGCGTCAGCGGCCCCGTCAGCAACTGCCACAGCTTGGCGAGTACTGCAAATTCGACTGCTCCATCGACTCCCGCTTTTCGCAGCGCTCGCACCAGAAAGGTGGAAGTCTGTGCGACGCTCGTCTTTTCCCCTGATACCTCCGTTTCCGAGCCATCTCCTGAATCAGTTTCTGTTCTTACGGACGTACTCATCTTTTTGCGACACTCAAGCCCCGGTAACGTCGGTCCAACTCTGCCTGAGCTTACGTCGGCAGCCAACTTTTCCGTAACTCTCTTTTCAAAACGCCGCTAGTGCTCTGTCACTGATGGATTGAGGGGTGGCCGGGGTTGGAGGGGCTAGCCCATGGCGCTCGATTTCTTCTATCAGCCGGTACGCATTAGCGTCCGGTTCACCCAAAATTGCGTCGAAAACCGGGTGCTAACGCTCTGCGGCTGATACGAGTTGGGATCATACCGAGTGCCATCGGGCGCTAGCCCGAAACCCCGGGGCTTCCTTCGCTCCGCTCAGTCCAGCCCCGGCCACCCGAACCATGAAAGCACGAGTGACAGACCACTAGGAGCGGCCAAGGCAGCCTTTAACAACGCCTTTCCAGCTATTGACGTCGAACGGCCAGTACCACAGCGAATTCATGTACCAGCCTATCGCTTTTCGCGGCGACGATCCCGCCAGAAACCACGCTGAACAGCTTTCAATCTGGGCCTGAGCCCGACGCCTGACCGACCATGGCAGCGCTTTGGCGCGGTCAGTCTTGAGGGCTCGGTCCACCACGAAGTGTCGGGTGGATCTCATCAGCTCATAGTTTTTTGACATCGACCCGGCACGCCACTGGTACATCGTCACCGGTTCGCCCACTGCGGCAAACCTAACTCCTCGGCCTGACAGCTTCAGCCAAAGATCCCAGTCCTCGACGCTCGGCAGACTGGAATCGAAACAGCCTGCCTCCTGTATCACCTTCCGTCGAATCATCACGCTGGAAACGACGATAAAGTTATCCTGCAACAGCGGTTCCAGCAGGTCACCCTCCGCCATAGTTTTAGGTTCACTTCGCAGTTCTGCCACTCGTCCGACATCGCCAAAATTGCCTGCGTTGGTGTAGACGACGTCGTACCCTGTCCTTTCTGCCGCCGCCAGTTGCTGCGAAAGTTTCGTCGGTAACCAGTAGTCATCATGATCCAAAAAAGCCACCCATTCCCCTGTTGCTAATGCGATACCGTTGTTTCGCGTCTTCGCCAGCCCGCTGTTCTGCTGATTGATGGCTCGTATACGATCACCGTATTCCGCCAACACCGACGCTGTCTCATCTTGCGAGCCGTCGTTAATCGCGATCACTTCGACGTCACTGTGTTCCTGCCCCAACGCACTGTCGATCGCCCGACGTACTTCCGCTGCTCCGTTGTAAACCGGGATGATTACCGACACTGTTGGTTTCATACGATGGTCCCTGCCGACTGTTAACTCCGGTAAGCTGTCCCCTGCTTTGCCTCTGACGGAGTGTGCTGCCGATCAGCCAAATTTAGCTGGCTGTTCACCTTCGTATGACGCTTCGCTGATACGTTTTACCCTAGCCGTCTTAAAATATCTCCTACGGTATCAGATGTTCCTGTGCGTTGCTTTTCTGCCACACTCTGAATGGCCGACCCTACAACAGGCTCGTCAGCAGTAATCGCAGTTTTCGCATCTCCCGCAGCCTTTCTTCGCCTTCCATCGTCCGTGGTAACAGGTCCACACTGAGCGAACGTTGATAGCCTGTCTGACGAAGCATCTGCACGATATGGTTGTAATCCACTTCGCCTAGTCCTGCCAGCACCTGCAGTTCTGTTGCCGACGTATCTCGCAGGTGCAGGTGCTGGGCGTGCTGGAAAATTGAATCGAAATCCACTCGGCTTCCCTGACCACAGATGTAATAGCTTGGATCAAGCGTGATCCCCAACCCCTTCACTGACTGACAAAGTTCCACTGCCGTTAGCGGATCTTCTGTCAGCGTCCCTGTTTTGGTCAGGATCGAAAGTCGAATTGCTTCGTGATGACAGATAGCATTTCGCTCACGAAGTCGATCGATTTCCGTATTGAACGGTGTCCCCTTCGGTGAACTCTGGATCGTGATCTGTACGATTCGCTGCAGCTTCGCGAACTTCACTATCCCTTTGAAAGTGTCGATATCGACCTCTGTCTCTAGAAAGATCGCATTCGGTGTTAAACGACTCGCTTCACGCATCAAACCCGCGCAGCCTTCCGGATCTGCCGCCACTTTGGACGGCCGTAACTGGTCGAATTCCTCATTCAACCAGATCTCGACTTTGTCAAATCCCAGTTCCTGAATCTGCAGGCAGGCTGCCGGGAACGCAAAATCCCACAGACTTCGCGTTGAGGCCGCTATATGCACTTCGATACTCCCTCTTCGTTCTTAAACCGTTATTTGATCGCTGTTTACAGCGACTTTTTCTGTCCGTCGCCTTCGACGTAAACTGCAAAAGCACTGTATTCCCGTCACCCCGTTTCCGCAAGACCGCTCAGTCTTCCTGTGGAACTCAGGAGGATTTGTAGGGATTTTGCACGATTCAACGATTCGTCTGCCGATAACGAATAGTAACGCTGTTTTCTTTGCCGCGGCGCGGTGCCGTTTCGGACTGCTGGTCCCAAAACTGGAAACAGCCTTGAGTCTTCTGCTTGTTTATCGCGGAAGGCGGTTGCAGGAAAAAGGGGAGTTTATTCCATGCTAAATCGTACTATGGCTGTACTGCTTTCGGGGGCGATTGGGATTCTGGTCACCGGCTGTGCCTCTTCTACCCCTGTCATGCGCGGTCAAAGCCCCGTTAATGGCCACGGTTCATGGAGCGACGGACCTGCGATGAACCATGAATGCCCGATGTGTGAATCTGGTCAAGGTCACGGTCAAGGCCAGCCTTGCCCGCCGTATCGCCGTGGTCACGGTCCTCATCGCGGTGCCGCGAATTGTCAGGACGCTGGATGCAATCTTCCTGGTAATCCCGTGCATCGCAATTTTCACACGTATCATGCCCCCCAGAATCTGATGTACCCTCCAGAAAATGCGGCTCCTGCGCAGGTTCAGTATCCGTACTACACGTTCCGCGGCCCGACAGACTTCTTTATGAAGTAGTCACTGGTTGTGCGAACCGCGAAAAACATCTGACGAGCCCCGTTGAATCACATCAACGGGGCTTTCTTTGTGTTTCAGCCTTGCGATTCAGAAAAGAATTTAAAGAAAGTAGAAGTGATAGAAGTGAGCCGTTGAAATGTTGATAACTTGGTATCCAGCAAGTCAAGGAGGCAGAAAGCACGGCATTCGGCGAAGTTTGACGATGTGAAAACATCAGCAGTAACAGCAGGAAAACGATTTGAAGAACGGTGAAAGGTAAAGGAAGAGCCAACACAGCGAGCGAACAAAGAAAACAACGGCGGCGGAGCGACCACAGTACGGCGAGACACGAAGTGAGTTGTTCAACAGGTTATCAACAACCGCAGCAGGATCACTCGCTTTCAACGTATTCGGTTTGAATTTCGGTGTCGGGGAGATTCTTCTTAAGTTCATTGACGGCAGCGTCACTTGATCCAAGAGCCGTACGGGTGATTTTGAGATCCTTGAGTGACTTCAAGTGAAAGAGGGCAGGTGCTCCGGCAGCCGTGATTTGAGTCGATCCGAGATGCAGAAACGTGAGATCGGTCATGTTCCTGAGCACAGGCAACCCAGCATCGGACAGCTTCGTGTTATCCAGATTCAGCCACTCAAGCTTCGTCAGTGGAGCGAGCATCAGCGCCCCATCGTCGGAAATCTGATCGCGCCACAGATTCAATTTCTTGAGTTGTGTGAGCTTTGCGAGGTGAGCCATTCCTGCGTCAGTGATCAGGGAGTCTTCGCTGAGATCCAGTTCTTCCAGTGCGGAACATGCTGAAAGGGTTTCCAGAGCCGTATCGCTCACCTGGTTCCTCGCAAGTCGGAGTTTTTTCAGCTTCGAAAAACCGGCGATCAGCTTGCATGAAGCATCATCGACGATCGTGCCAGCGAGATACAGCTCTTCCAGATCTGTAAGGCCAGTCAACGCTGCTAAAGCGTCGGTGCCGACAAACAAATCGTCCAACGCCAGAACTTTCATTGCCTTGCATGCGGCGAGAGCCTTGACGCCATCATCGCCGATAGTGGTTTGACCGTTCTTTCCGTTCAGTCGCAGAGCCCGCAAACCCGTGAACCGAGCGATCGAGATCGTTGTTTTATCGGAGATTTTACAGCCGCGAAGATCGAGCAGCACCAACTGTGGCGAGACCGTTTCCAGGACAGGCAATGACTGATCGCTGAACGAAGAATCCGCCAGATTGAGAACCCGGAGAGATTTCAAATCGGCCAGAAAACCGAGCGATTCCGCCGACAGCGTCAGTTTGTGTAGATCTATATCGGTTGCGGAACCGCCCTCATCGGTCTTGACCGTTGCTCCAGCCGCTTGCAGAGCCTTGACGGCAGCCAATTCAGCGGGGCCGACTTTGGAAGCCGACTTTGGAGGCGGAGAATCGCCGGAGGAGCAGCCAACAAAAGAAACAACAAGGATCAGCAGGCAAAGACAGCGGATGGCAGACACAGGCAGACTCCGGTGAAACAGTCAGAGGAC
Organism: Candidatus Kuenenia sp.; assembly: GCA_043737515.1. Taxonomy (GTDB): domain Bacteria; phylum Planctomycetota; class Planctomycetia; order Planctomycetales; family Planctomycetaceae; genus SXXK01. The sequence continues at coordinate 8,513 of JAYTAK010000317.1, forward strand.
AATATCACCGATGATAGCGGTAAACCCGGCGGTTGTCAGCGATCCGGGGAACTCACCGTTCACAGTTTCTTTGAGGTCTGAGTTTTCAGGAGGTCGCTTTAGCGGAGAAATCACCGTGGCGAGCCCCTTGGGCGGCTCGCTTTCAGCCCCAAAACTTCGCCGTAAAACAGCACTAAGGCGGGTTTTTTAATCGGCGGAGTTCTTCTTCAAGTTCGCGAACCCGGTTCTCCGCTGCGATGCGGGCGGTGTGTTCAGTTTCCTTCGCTTCACGCTCACGCTCCTTCGCTTCACGCTCACGTTCCTTCGCTTCACGCTCACGCTCCTTCGCCAAACGTTCGTATTCTCGCCCCTGTTCCGCCTGCAGTCTGGCCGTTTGCTCAAACTCGGCCTCAGTCAATTGCTCGACTCCGGTTTCGAAATCGACAATCTGCAGATCCTGATCACGGATTGATAAATCGACACCCAGTGTCAGGCATCGCAGTCGGCCATCGATTGGCGGGATCTCGCGAAGTGTGCCGTCGATGAGTCGATATCCCTGAAGAGAGCATTCCAGATAATCAGACGTCGGATCAAACAGGAAGTATTCCTGGACTCCCATCGACTCATAGATTTTTGGTTTGTCGATCGTGTCCGTTGTACTCGTACTTCGTGACGTCACTTCAATCACAACATCCGGTACCCGGCCCTCACCCCACGTCTGAAAGGTCCGACGACGATGCGTAGCACAATCCAGTACGACGAAGCAATCGGGAACGACGAATTTAGTCGGTGAGCCCTCTTCGTAGTACAACAGCAAATCGCTGGCCACATAGACCGAATGATCGCGGTAGCGTTGCCGGAGAATGTCCTGAATTCGAATCGTCCAGTCACGATGTAACTCGGTCTCACCCATCGGTTTTCCATCGGATTCGGGGTAATCAATATCAGCCGGGACAATGACAGAACTCATGGTACTCAGACCTCCTGCAAATGGGGGAAGTCGGCAGTATAATCCTGTAGCACTGACATGTCATGGCTATTCACCCAATTCCAGCCGCAGGCGTTTCAAAACCATGGCCCGCTTAGTCATTGGGATTGACGATACGGGCTTCCAATTGAATCAGGAGTAGTTTTCTTTTTTTTGGAACGGGCTTTTTTCATAACGCCATGCCGTTGCTGAGATGCGAGCTGGCTTTCGGGAGCGGTGGCCGTGGCGAATCCAGTGAGATCTGCTTCGGTGAAAACGCCTGGGTGCAGAGCGTGGGCGTCGAGCGTCGGGATCAGCGTGGCTCCTTCGCGCACGATGCGAATCCCCGCGTGATGATGGCCGTGAATGCGACGTTCGTGAGACTTCGGCAGTCGGAACCAACGCTCCAGATTCAGGTTGTCATGCGGATAATCGGTCAGTTCGGCACCGGCGAACAGGCCGGGCTGAAAAGACGTCATCAGCTTCGCCATGTCGTGGTGGATTTTGTCATCAGAGAACGACTGAAGCTCCGCAATCTTTGCTTCGAACAGAGGCTCGCGATCGGCCAGTAACGCGCCGTCTTCCACCGTCAGGATCTCGATCACTTCACGCACCTGAGCCGTGTAACCTCGCACGCGGGAAAAAGTCTCCTGCTGTTCAGCCACGCCGCGATCGATGAAGCCTTTGAGTCGATCCAGCA
>JAYTAK010000318.1:0-1865 GCA_043737515.1 Candidatus Kuenenia sp.
CCGTTTTCGCCCCCATGCGGATTCAGCGCGCAGACCGCAATGGCGCGACGCTGGCAGTGCATGCGTTGCAGAAAGCTGTCCATCAGGCGGATCTTTTCGACGATTGAATCCTGCGTGAGCATTTGCGGGACGCTGGCAATCGATGTGTGCAGCGTGACGTGAGCGATGCTGAGTCCACACAAGCCATCTGTGCTTCCTGCCGAAGTGTTGCCGGATGAATGCGGCTGAATCAGTTGCCGCCATGCGGTGAGTGCAGATTCCGGCAGATGCAGCATCATCGCAAAGTCAGCGACGCCACAGCGCTCGGCCAGAATCTCCGTGTGGCCGGGAAAATCGTGCCCGGCCAGATGCAGAGCTTCCTTGTTCAGCGGGGCCGTGACGATCGCATCGACGGCACGTTGTTTCGCCAGCGTAATGGCGGCATCGAGATAGTGGAATGCCGCATCGCCGGCCTCCCGACTGACACGCGCACGCGGAGCCGCAAGTACGGCATCCGTGAAGGGATTGATGCAGGGAATCCGACGTTGATCCGCAGCGGAGATGATGTCTTCACGAATGCGTGACGGATTCGACTCCGTCGGATGCAGCTCCTGCAGCGACACAGAAATCCCAAAGACCTCAGCCGCGCTGCGAAAAATCTCCGGATGACCGATGAGGACCGGAAAACAGACCGACGATGCTGCGGGCTGGACGATGGCGCGCAGAATGACTTCCGGGCCGATGCCGGCGATGTCTCCGGCGGTGATGGCAATGACACGTTTCATTGATGGCTAATCCACAAACACAAATTCGCTCAGATTGAACAATAACCTGCACAGCGCGGGAAGTCCGTGCTGTTCGACGTAAGCGATTGTCTGCAGACGTTCTTCCGGTGACGGCGTTCTTCCCGTCAGCAAAAGGAAGGCGTGATCGATGCGAACGTCCATGGACTCTGCATCGGTTTCCAGTCGCGTCGCAAAGTGCTGCGCCATGGAAAGCGTGAACCGATTGTTGAGCAGCGACAGCGCCTGCAGGGCCGTCTGTGTTTCGTGGCGACGGGGAGTGCTTTGTGACGAATCGGCACAGTCGAGTGTCGTCATGAATGGATCGGGCTGCGACCGAACGATAAACCGATACACGCTGCGCCGGTGTGATCGGACATCTTCCGGGTCAAACTTGTTGTATTCGTAATGCGGCGAATGTTCGGGCTTTTCGAGTTCAAACAGATAGAATCCCGGTCCGCCCATTTCGGCATTCAGCCGACCGCTCACGGCCAGCATGGAATCCCGGATCTCTTCTGCTTCCAGTCGGCGGCGATTCATCCGCCACAGGAATCTGTTGTCCGCATCGACAGCTTCAGCGGCAGGATTGCTGGTCGAACTTTGGCGATAAACGGCGCTGGTGACGATCAGTCGATGGAGTTTTCGGAAGGACTGGCCGTTGTCACGAAACTCCGCCGCCAGCCAGTCCAGCAGTTCCGGGTGACTGGGCAACTGTCCCATCCGTCCAAAGTCGTTCGGTGAATCCACGATCGCGCGACCAAAATGATACTGCCAGACGCGATTGACGATCGACCGCCATGTCAGCGGATGATCGGGCCGTGTGATCCAGCGGGCTAAGGCGGCTCGACGATCGGCTTCTGTATGATCGACGGGAAGTTGAAACTGCCATATGTCGTCAGCATGAAGCGGAATCGTGCCGGGTTGAACTTCGTCCCGTGGCTGAGTTTCGTTACCTCGATGGAGCACCTTGACTGACCGTGGTTTGCCTTCAGTCGGTCGAAAACTCCCCTGCGGCGCGAAATGTGTTGCCGCTGTATAAACCATGCGACCTGCCGGCAGTGCGGCGAGTTCTTTTTCGAGCGTCGCCAGTTGCTCGGTCAGCGT
>JAYTAK010000319.1:0-4396 GCA_043737515.1 Candidatus Kuenenia sp.
CGGCGATTCGCTGATGCCGATGTAGTTGCCGAGACTCTTGCCCATGCGACGGACTCCGTCGAGCCCCACCAGAATCGGCGACATCACGGCGATCTGCTGATTCAGATTTTCCTGAGCCTGCAGGTCACGCGCGAGCATGAAACTGTAGAGCTGCTCCGTGCCTCCCAGTTCTACATCGGAACGAATCTTGACGCTGTCCCAGGCCTGCATGACGGGATACAGACACTCGTGGAGAAAGATGGCCTTCTCTTCGCGGTAGCGTTTGGCGAAGTCTTCACGCGTCAGCAACTGAGCCACTGTGACTCGCCCGCACAGCGACAGGACATTCGCGAATGACATCTTTCTGAACCAGTCGCCGTTGCGATGTACTTCGGCGCGGGACATATCGACGACTTTGCCGACCTGAGTCAGATATGTCGCGGCGTTGATTTCGACTTCGGCTTCGGTCAACCGCTTGCTGCGCGCTTCATCGCGACCACTGGGATCGCCAACCAGTGCGGTGTAGTTGCCGATGATGATGACGGCCTGATGCCCCAAATCCTGAAACTGCCGCATCTTCCGAAGTGGCACGGTGTGTCCGACATGGACGTCGATGCCGGTCGGGTCGATTCCATACTTGATTCGCAGCGGTGTGCCCGTATCCTGGCTGTGCTGCAGCTTTTTGCGGAGTTCGTCATGCGGCACGATTTTTTCGATGCCGCGGGTGATAATCTGAAGCTGTTCTTCAACCGGTGGAAAAGTCATGGAAATCAGTCAATCGCCGAAACCAGGGGAAACCTGAACACGCAGCATCGCAAATTTGACGCTGCAATGGCGGAAGCGTAATGCTAATGCACGGCGATGTCCAAACAGCAGACGTTTTTCGCTCGGCCCGTTGTCGGCGAGCGGTGCGGCGTCAGCCCACCGGCACGCTGCGATCTGCCATCGCTGTGCATTGCGTCAGCGTGAAGAAATCACGTCGATCTGGGAACCAACCGGCACGTTGGGCCACAGGCGTCCTACTTGTTCGATGCGGATGGCTGCCAGAGTGTCGCCGGATTCACCGGTCACGTCGGCGACCATCGGAATATCCACCACCTGGCCTCTGAATTCTTCGTTGCCGGGAAAGCGCAGTTCGACTTCCTGCCCTGGTTGCATTTCGTGGACTCGTCGCGTCGGCAGATAGGCGGTGATGAAGCGTCGATCGGTGTGTAGGATGCGGAGCATGACCTCACCGGCCTGCATGTCGTCACCTGCACGATACCGCACTTGACCAACGGTGCCGTACACCGGAGACGTGACGTTGACTTCACGACTGACAGTCTTCATGGACTCCAACTGCTTAGTGGCCTCCGCAAACTGAGCCTGAATCGTCGTCACCCCGATGGCTTCATTGACTGTGGCGGGCAGCGTGCTGCGGACGGCTTCAAGGCGCGTTTGTTCGGCACGCAGCTCCAGCAGGTCTGCATCGCCCGGGGAAATCGCGGCAGAATCTGAGACCAGGGAATTGTCTGGCAACTGAGCTGTCCGGACCGGCTCCGGAACATCAGGAACGTGCGCAGGTGCAGCGTCCACTGACGATTTGCCGCTGGCTCCGCTGAAGAAAATGATTCCACCGGCTCGACTGCGCGGAGCGGAATTCAACGGGGGAGCATTGCTGGAAGAGACGCTGCGCACCGGCGCGGAGTTCTGCGATCGGTTCGGTTTGCCATCGGGAACGCGGCTGGCAGTCGTGCCGTCAAGTTCTCTCAGAGCCACTCGCTGGCGGACATTGGAAAGTTCGCGATCCAGGTCGCGGGTCCGCCATTCCAGTTCAATCGCCGCCTGTGCTTCGACACGTTTGACTTCTCGTTCAAGGTCGCGCAACAGGCGTTCCTGCGATTCGATGAATGCCACGTGTTCCAGTTTTTCGAGCGTCAGCAAAGGCTGACCGGAGAAAACTTCTTCACCGGCCTTGATCTGGACACTCGTTAACCTTGAGGCCGCAGGAACACGGATCGTCGTGATGTCGGCTGAAAGTATTCCTGTTAATGGCTGATTGCGATGTCGGCCCAGCAGAAACACTGTCAGGAATCCGATCAGCAATGCGCAGATCAGCAGCGACAGCGTTCGCAGGGCGGACGCGGGGAGCGTTGCAGACTGCCGAGGTGCCACTACGTAACACAGTGTTTTTGCCTGTTCGGTCCAGGCTTCATCAATGATGCGCCCGACGGGCATTTGAAGTTCTTCGGCGATCGATGACATCTCACGGTGCCGCCAAAGCGCAATCTGACCCCAGAAATAGATGCCCAACTGATTCAGCGCCACAACTTCGCGCGTACGGATGCCATCGACTCGAGTCAGGTCGTCGGAGACTTCCGGAGCGGTGTCAAAGACAACTCCGAAACGTCTGTCCATGCGATGTCCGCGCGGCAGTTTGGCAATGATCGGCGATTCCATGGGTCCATCCATCAGGAACATCCGGGAAGCATTCAACGGCGTCATGTGAGTGAACAACGTGAATCACTTCGTGAACGTAAGTTCGCCAGACGCGCGCAATGACCATACCGGTCCTCTACCGCTGCGCAGTCCGACTTCTCTGTTTTCGGCCTTGTGATTGTGCATGGTTCACGAAATCCGCAAATCCAGCCCACTGGGCACGACTAATTTTATTCATGCGTTGATTGCATCCGGCAGAATGCTGAAAAAAGTCTGGGATGACGCCGGGGGTTCGGTGCCTCTGAATTCTCGCCGAACGGACATTGGAGGCCGTATTTCACATTCACGATGTTCAAAAAGGACTCGCTATTCTTCGCACAGCTCCCGATTTATCATTCCTGAAGGGCGGCAGAGTCTGCCGGAGTTCATATCCGGCGTTGCATTGCCTAGAATCCCGCAGGCGAATCTCAAAGTTCTCGATTGATGGGGAGAGTCAGATCCGCCCAATAAACAAAGACTATCAGACGAGATTTCTATGAGTTCAATAAAGTTGGCGGTCACGGCGACAACGGCGATACTGCTGAGTTCGTTGTGCGGTTCTTGTTGCGGCGTGGCGAGCGCGATGCAAGCAGTGGCAGATGAGAGTATTGCAACGACTCCTGTGGCGACGGAGGAATCCGTGACAAATGCTTCGGATCAAGCTGACAACGACACGGCGAAGAAAGCAACAGAATCCGGCCCGGCGAACCGCCTGGCCCGAGAATCCAGTCCCTACCTGCTAATGCACGCTCATAATCCTGTGGACTGGTATCCGTGGGGACCGGAAGCGTTTGAGAAAGCTCGTACGGAAAACAAACCCGTATTTCTGTCCGTGGGCTACAGCAGTTGCTACTGGTGCCATGTGATGGAGCGACAGGTTTTCTCGAACCAGAAAATCGCCGATTACATGAAGGAACACTTTGTCTGTATCAAAGTGGATCGTGAAGAACGACCGGACGTCGATGACATCTACATGACCAGCTTGATCGTTTATCAGCAGGCAACCGGGGCGGGCGGTGGCGGCGGCTGGCCGTTGTCCATGTTTCTGACTCCGGAAGGAGATCCGATTGCCGGCGCGACTTACCTGCCGCCAGAAGATTCACCGGATGGACGTACAGGATTCCTCACCGTCGCCACTCGCGTTACGGAACTCTGGACGGATAAGAAAGAGGCTGTCACGGGTTCCGCCGCAATGATCGCACGGGAAGTGCGACGGCTCTCGGGTCCGATGGTGCTCGCGGAGCCGAAAGAACTTTCTCGGGAATTGTTGGAAGCTGTCGTGACGGGTATCGAAGGCCGTTACGATCCGGACTTTGGTGGCGTCGATTTCAATGAACGCAGACCGGACGGTCCCCGATTTCCCAACGTCCCAAGACTGCAGTTTCTCCTCGGGCTGCACGGCGAGAATCCGCGTCCGGAACTTCTGAAGATCGTCGAGCATTCTCTCACCGCCATGGCAAAGGGTGGCATCCGCGATCATCTGGGTGGAGGATTTCATCGCTACAGCACCGATCGCCGCTGGAATGTGCCGCACTTTGAAAAAATGCTCTACGATCAGGCGCAGTTGCTGGAAGTTTATGCTCAGGCGGCGCTGCTGACAGACAATCCACTGTACCGGCAGGTGATCGAAGAACTGGTCGTGTTTCTTGAGCGGGAAATGACGCTGCCCGACGGCGGTTTCTGTTCGGCGCTGGATGCGGAAACGAACGCGATCGAGGGCGAATCCTACGTCTGGACCGAATCTCAAATCCGTGAGACACTGAAACCGGACGATGCGGAATTGTTCATGACGGCGTATGGATTTCACGAACCGCAGTCGTTTGAACACGGTCGAGTCCTGTTTTTGCCGATCACGGTGGCGGAACTCGCGGCACAGCAATCGACAGACACCGCGTCCCTCGAAGCACGCTTGGCTGACATGCGGAATCAGTTGCTGCAGGTTCGCAATCAGCGGCCGAGT
>JAYTAK010000320.1:0-10152 GCA_043737515.1 Candidatus Kuenenia sp.
GGCGTCTGATTGCTGAAGTCAGGTCTGGCAGAAAAATGAGGGGCAGAAAAATACAGAACACGAATTGAGGTCTTTCTGCGATTCATTTTTCTGCCATGAATTTTTTGCCACATGTCTTCCTGCGTGAACGACAACACTGTGCTTGTGTCCCGACTTCGACGATGGGTTGCGGGCGAAGCCCGCGCTGGGCTTTTTGCTCGCATCTTTTCGACCGTAGTTCTTTCGGATTTCGAGATTCGGACTTCGGCTTCGCCGCGCTCGGGAAGTCCGGACTACGGCTGCATCGGCAGTTGCAGCGTGAGGCGTTTCTCGCCGCGAATCACTTCAACCGGGACGTTATCTCCCGGTGCGTGTTGTGTGACTCCATAACGCAGCACGTCGGAATCTGTCAGCAGATCGCTGCGACCACTGTACTTGACTACGACGTCGTCTTTCTGAAAGCCAGCGTTCTTTGCGGCCGCATGAGGTCCATACTGGCCTACATGTTTTACACGCAATGCTGTGCCTTCGACGGGAATGCCGTGCTTGCCTCGTTCGTCGTCCGCCACAGGTTCAAGGACGAGACCTCCAGTCACCATTCGCCGCAATCCCCATGCACTCACGCGCCAGGAAATGTCGTCGAGTTCCCGCCAGCCGCCCGGCAGGCTGATAGTGAGTTCAGCCTTCGTCCCGGCGCGATCGACCATCACGTTCAATTCAGCGCCTTCTGCGGGAGTCGAATGCAGGATCCACTGCAGGTCGGCCATCGAAAGCAACGGCTGGCCCTGAAGACTGAGAATTGCATCGCCCGGCTGAAATCCGGCCTTCGCAGCGATCGTCTCGGGCTCCACGGCCTTGACCGTTGCACGATGGTTCGGGTCCAGCATGAGTCCCAATGATTTTGGATGCGGATAGGGATTCAAAACCGTCGCCGGAATTGCTTCCCCCTTTGTTCGATAGTAGTCACGAACCGCATCGCCAATCTGATGACAGTGAATGCAGCTTTTCGCGACATCGCCCTCATAGTTCAGGCTGCTTGTGAATTTCTCCTTCAACGATGGGAAATCTTCCGGATGAACGAACAGCGGGGCCGGCCCGGTCTTGCCCTGCAGCGCGGCGCGGTTAGCGGGATACTCTTTGTGTAGTGCAAGGGCTCCGTCCAAGGCCTCCGCCAGCCCCTTGAGCGACACATCGCCAATCCATTCTGTGCGATGCGAACGAGTCCCGAACCGACCATAGATTGTGCGGTCCGCATTCAGCATGAAGACGGCGAATGACTGATCTGTATCAAATTGAAACAGCGACAGATCCAATCCGTTGGTTGAGACGATCCGTACGCACACGAACTTTTCAAGCAGGGGACGCAGCCCGGGATCGCGGTCCACCAGTTCGTCGTCAAGTTTGACACATTCTTCGCACGGAATACAGCGCAGCACGACGAGTAACGGCTTGCCGCTCTCTTTGGCAACATCAAGGGCGCGAGCCAGATCGTTGTAGATCCAGAATCCTTCCGTGGTGACCTTTTCACGATCTTCGCGGACCTTCTGGTCGCGAGTTTTCTTTTCCTGAGCAATGGCAGGAATACAGGCAATGACAGGAATCAAGGCATAAAGAAGAGCAGATCGCAGCATGTAAGTGCTTTCAAGAGCGGTTTTCGAAAACCTGTAGCAGAGATCGTGAGAACTCTGCTGCGTTGCGGCATAACCACGTCCCGAATTGTAACGAATCCGGCTGCAAGAAAAACCAAGCTGCTCTCTTCTGAAAGAAAGAGCATCTGATAGAAATCGCAGCCGCCGTTAATTCTTGTCCGCCGTGTCATTCTCTTTGGATTCCGCTGCAGCAGGATCTTCTGGTGCGGCAGGTGGTCGGATTAGTGTCACGCTGTTGCTTATCCAGGAATTCGTTTCCGGGCCGGGTTGTGTAACGGTCATCGTAGCATCATAGAAATCGAGTTTGCCAATGATGCGGCCCACGGACGGCAGCAATCCGGATAATTCCTGAACAACCTGAAGTGCCTCCTGACCTTTTCCCTGTGCCTGTACCTGAATCATTCCCAAAGTCATCGGAGCCATCATGCCAAGGTACTGCATCGCCTGCGACATCGCTCGAATGTTTTCGCCGGTGTTCGTGAAGCTGATCGAGTTCACCGGCCCTTCGATCGGCAACCCGAATTCCTTAAATCGGTCGCTGTCGGCCCAGGAAGCGGCCTCACCACTTTTCGCAGTCAGCACGGCTTCAACAGCCGAGATTTTTGACCCAAGGATCATCCAGCCATCGCTGAATCCAATGACCGGACTTATTTGAGCCATTGCAAGTGCGTTCGCCTTGAGTTGCAGGAACCCGTCGTGTCCATCGACTTCCTTGAAGGATATACCCTGCTGCTTCACCTGCGGAATCTCTTCCAGGGCATTGATGCCTCGATGAATCAGTTCTTCCATATGCTCAGGCTGACTACAACGCATCATCAGGACGGAATCTGCTTGTTTGCCGAACGGTGTCACTGGCCCCGGCAGCGAGACGGATACAGATTCGCCGGAGAACGACTGCAGGATGTCTTCTCGCACATGAATGTCATGCTGATTCTGCAGGGCGGCGAATTCATCAAGGCCACTCTTCGCTTCCGGGAACCTTGCCGGAATTTCCTGCATCGCCCAGTCATAAAGAGGCAGCAGCGTGCAGCCGCTGTTGAGCGAAAACCCAACCGAGTCCGCGGGCACAAGACTCTTCCAGTTTTCGAAGGGCTGCTGGTTCATCAGCATCTTGCCCATCACTGTTTCGCCGGCTTTTTCGCTAAGCTTGCCGTAAGCCGCCGTGCGCTGTTGAAAACCTTCTGTGTACTGGACGGTGACTTCATAGTCGAATGCACTGCACTGATTGATTAACTCGGTGATGAACCCGGTGACTCGGGCGGCCTCTGGTTCGCCCTTGCTCATGCGGGTAATGAATGGAGGTATCTCGTGCAACTGTGACATCAATTGCTTTCCGTCAAAGAAAACCAGTGAATCCTCTGCAGCGGGAAGTCGCGTGAGAGCATCAATCAGACGTGGATCATCAAACTTGGAAGTTGCGGAAGGGTTGTTGAGAAGTTCCAGACCGGCCTGAGCAAAGTTCAGGGATGTCGTGAAGACAAGAATGTCGCCTTTGACCCCGATTGCAGGTTGAAACGTCATCGGCACTTCCGACGGCAGTTGCAGGTATGTCATGTCCACTCCAGCCACTTTTTCGGTGGCCAGTGGCAATTTTCCTTGTGACGCATCGGACGCGAGCTTGAAAAGATTTTCGATTCCCTGACGCAGAGATTCTGCACCATCCTGCGGCATCCGAATCATCACCAGATGTACCGAGGTCGGGCTCTCCATCTTCTGAGCGTACATCACTTCGCTGGCTTCCCGGACTTTCTCCCATTGCACCGGGGCCAGTGCATTCTGCAGAGTTGCCTTGATTGTCAGGAACTGAGCGGCGTCGCCATCGGACATGTGGCTCTGAACGATCTGCATTGTCTTTTCAAGGATTTTTGAGTTCGCGATTTCATCCCACACGGCCTGTTCGTGGACTTTCAAATAGTCGCGTTCGGGATTTTGAATTCCCCAGATCGCCAGGTAAGCCTCGGGTGGTGCTGCGTCTCGCAGGTCCGAAGCGGTCGCAGGCACAACATGCAGCAAGAAGCCTCCGATCGCCAGCGCAAGCACTGCGAGATGACGTTTTTGACAACAATGATTCATCTGAGTCTCTCCATTTGTTTTGATTTGAAAGGAAGAATTGCAGCGGTTTTTCCGTTGTTCGTCACTACAACAGAATTCCTGGTTCTCGCATGATTGAATGCTCTTACGCCGTGCAACTGAGCGTTGCTCTGCGGCGTTGAATCCCGAAAGTTTTCTGAAAAATAATTGCCCAGAATTGCCGCACCGACGATCGGATCAATCATGTGAGATCAAGTTTACAAATCCACCAAAATTGACATCCGCTTGTAAATCGCTGTTTTTTAGGAAAAACGCGAGAGATACCAAGCGAATTGTTCGATCGAGGACTGAAACGACACGGTGTCTGCTTAATCAGCGTTTTGACAACAGATTCTTGATTTTAGTAGAACTTTGGTGCAGATCTGCTTGCACTCCTGTACGGTTACGTGTACACCTCGAAGTCAAGTATTTCGAAGATCGCACAATTCTTTTTCGTTGTGCATATCGAGAAGTTGGTCTTGATCACTCAGTTGTGTGTTGAGTGGTCGTGTTTTTGATTCTTTATTTTGGAGGTATCGACGATGAAGAGGTTTTGTCCACATGTCAGTCGCACTTCGAAGCGACACGGATTCACGCTGATTGAATTACTTGTTGTGATCGCGATTATTGCGATCCTGATCGCGTTGTTGCTGCCAGCCGTTCAGCAGGCTCGTGAAGCCGCCCGAAGAACGCAGTGCAAGAATCATCTGAAGCAGATTGCTTTGGCGTCACACAATTTCCACGACGTCTACAATCAGTTTCCGCCTGCCTTGATCGCTTACAATCCGCAAGGTCAGCCGATTCCGATGTGCGAAGGCAACGGTGCCATTGGGCAAAAGTATTCCTGCGTTGGCACTCTCGCACTTCTGCTTCCCTACATTGAGCAGTCTGTGATCTATGACAAGATCGGCTGCAATATGCGTCTAAAAGAGAAGGGGATTGCAAGTCCTGCCTGGGCTGAATACTGGTCCGACTATGTGAATGGTGCAGGGGTTGATACGGGCTGGCAAATGGGACAGTCAAAGTTGTCGGCTTTTCAATGCCCGTCAGATACGGCTACCGGGGTTCAGGAAGCATTCACCCATCACGGGCGGTGTACGGCGAACACAGCTGGACTTGATGGCTGTGCATCGAATTCCGGAACCATTGGTATTTTCTTCTGGGGTCCAAATGTGCGAACCACGCAAGGCATGACAAACTACCTTGCCTGCGGCGGCGGCATTGGCAACTTGTCTGCAGGCTGGGCCAAATGGAACGGATTATACGGAACCGGGATTAACAACGGATTCCGCGACATCACCGATGGTTCCAGCAACACCTTTGCCTTTGGCGAATCCACCGGTGGAGACACCTGGGTCCATCTGTGGCTGTCCTCTGGGGCAATGCCGCTTGCATGGACATTCAACAATCCTGCGAATTGGTTCAACTTCTCCAGCAGGCACACCGGCGGTGCTCAGTTTGCACTCGCTGACGGTTCAGTCCGATTCATCTCAGAGAATCTCAATCGCACTGTCTTGCTGCGACTTGGTGGCAAGGCCGATGGAGACGTCCTTGGCGAGTTCTAGTTCTTTCGGAATCGTGGTGCATTCGGCAGAGAATGCACTGACTTATTATCTTTAATTCCAACCGACTGGATGAAATTCATGCTGAAAACGATTAGCCCGCTCTTGATAGTGGGCCTTTTGGCCATGCCGCTTGCGGTAGTGCCGGGATGTGCAGGTTCGGACACTGTGGAGATTCCTACGAATCCCACTCCAAAGTCGCCCGGTCGTCCGTCCGCTACGGATGAGGGCGATGGGACACAGGATGCCAGCGGTGTGTCTGCGCCTCCGGCAGACGCACCACCGTAAATTTTTTTCCTTGCGTGAGACTCATCGCCGAGTTTCTGCAGGAAACAGATCTTAGATCGACTTTAGGCTGAGGTTGCTGTAAGGCAGCCTCAGTTTTTTTTCGCTTGAAACCAGGCGAAAGAATTGTACTCCCGAACTTGAACCGACATTCACATAAAGTACCTTGGCGCGGGCTTCGCCGGTCACCCAATTGACGCCCCGGCGGAGCTTGCCTGCTGTCTCAAAGAGGACTCGGTGCTTTGTCAAATCCAGGATATCGGGTTGGGTGGCCGGGGCTGGACTGAGCGGAGCGAAGGAAGCCCCGGGGTTTCGGGCTATCGCCCTCCAACCCCGGCCACCCGAGAACAAAAATTTGACAAGGCACCAGATCAGATCTGGCAATGACTCAGCATCTTCCGCCGCGTTGCGTCGTTGAGTTCTGGCCCCGCATCAATATCGCTGCTCAAAATTTGCGATTTTCGCTTCGAGCCTGTACTGACGCACGGCGGGATTCTAAAATCTGCGAGGGATCCGAAGTGCGAATCCCGACGGCAATTTTGATTTTGAGTATTTTACCGTCGCGCGACACAACTGCGGTCGGCGGAATTAAGGATGTGTTCTCATGCGAAACGGATATTGGATGGCGTCTCTGGCGATTGCGGCGTTTGGTGCAACCGGCTGTGAAGATGCTGACTATCAGGATTACAGCAAAGCTCCGCTGAGCGAGACGAAGGAGCCTGTACACGACCATGCCCATGACCACGGCGAAGTCGGCAAGCACGGCGGACATGTCCTCGAAATGGATGACGCTCACGCCCATCATGCCGAACTGTTGTTCGGTGCTGCGTCGCGGGATATCACTGTCTATTTTTATGGTGCCGAAGTGGGTGCCGCGAAAGCTGCTTCGAATGTGACGCTGGAACTGCATGTCGGTAACGGTCACAAAGATCTGGCAGCCAAGCCCATGCCGCTGGATGGCGAAACAGACGAAACCGCGTCGCGCTGGGTGATCAGTGGTGATGATGTTCCGGCAGATATCAAGGGCGAAGAACAGCTCAACGGACATCTGGAAGCGACAATGGACGGCAAACCCTTCTCGTACGAACTGAAACCACACAGTCACGACCATGATGAGCATGCGCATGCGGAGGAAGCTCATGCTGAAGGCGCTCATGCGGAAGGGCACGATGATCATGCCGATCATGACAAAACCGACGCAAAGCCAAAGTAGCCTGCGGTACTTCCAGCTTCTGTAGGATGGACATTCATGTCCGTCGGCTTAGCCAAAAGATCTTCAATCGTGCCTGCAACCAACACACAGGCGGAACCCGATTCAAGAACGCGAGCGGTAGCCAGGCCGCATCGGTCATGGAGGACCGTCATGCCGCTTGCCGTGCTGTGTCTTGCTGCGTTGGCGGCAGCGTCTGCTTTTCTGATGCCGCAACCTGCGGCAGAATCGGCGGCTCCGCCCGTGACCAAAGCGGTGATGGTCAATGCGTATCCGCACGACCATACGGCGTTCTGTCAGGGTCTGGTCACGTATGAAGGACGGTTGCTGGAGGGCACGGGTCAGTACCAGAAATCACGGCTGCGACTGGTGGAGATTGAAACCGGCAAATCCGTGAGCGATAAAAAAAACGCAGACGACGTCTTCGGCGAAGGCATCACGATTTGGAAAGACAGCGTGTATCAGCTCACATGGCGCAACGGCTACATGTTGATTTACGACGTCAAAACACTGCAGGGTAAAGGCTACATCCGTTATCGCGACATTGACCCGAAGCTCAGTGAAGGCTGGGGACTCACACACGACGGCCATTCTTTGATCCTCAGCGACGGCAGTGCGGATCTGCGATTTATCAACCCGGACACATTCAAGCTGGAGAAGACAGTTCGCGTAAAGTCCGGACTGAAGTCGATTACGAAACTGAACGAACTGGAATTCGTCAATGGTCGCATTTTCGCCAACGTCTGGTACGAAGACCGCATTGCCTGCATCGAGCCCGAGTCCGGTAAAGTGAATGAATGGATTGATCTGTCTCACCTGCGACCCCGCGAAGTCAAAAACGATCGCGAAGCCGTGTTGAATGGCATCGCCTGGGACGAGAAATCTCAACGGCTCTTTGTGACTGGTAAACACTGGCCCACGTTGTACGAAATCAAACTGAGCGAATAGCCGGCAACACATGATGAGTCTCTACTTCCCTGAGTTGCTCGCACTAAGAATCTCGACCATCGACGCTGCGATCGTGGCCGTGTATCTTGCCGTCCTGACGGGCATGGGATTCTGGATCGGACGCGGCAACAAGACCGTTTCGGATTATCTGCTGGGTGATCGCAGCCTTCCATGGTGGGCTGTGCTGGGGTCAATCGTGGCTACGGAAACGAGTACGGCCACATTTCTCAGTGTGCCCGGCACGGCATTTGTGGAAGGCGGCAATCTGCAGTTTCTTCAGTTGGCTCTTGGGTTTTGCGTTGGCCGTGTGATCGTAGCCACACATTTGATCCCGCTCTATTTCAAGGGTAAGCTCTTCACGGCTTACGAAGTGTTGCACAAGCGATTTGGCGGCATCACGCAGAAGACAGCGTCGCTCATCTTCCTGGTGACTCGGAACCTTGGCGACGGTCTGCGGCTGCTGCTGGCGGGGATCGTGGTCGAAAAAGTGGCGGGTGTTGGCCTGCCGCAGAGTATCATGATTGTCGGTGTGGGCACGATTGCCTACACCTTCGTCGGTGGCATGAAGGCGGTGATCTGGAGTGACTGCGTTCAACTGCTGATTTATCTGAGCGGCGGCATCGTGGCACTCGTGCTGATCGTCCAGATGTTACCCGGCGGCTGGTCAGAGCTGATGAGCTTTGCGGCAGGACACAACAAACTCGCGTTCTTTGATTCCGGCATTGATGCTTCGCGACCGTATTCCTTTTTCATCAACTTCACGAAGGCCAATACGTTTCTGGCCGGACTCATCGGCGGTTCGCTGTTGTCTCTCGGCACGCATGGCACTGATCAGATGATGGTGCAGCGTTATCTGTGTACTCGCAGTCAGCGCGGAGCGGCGAAAGCGGTGGTGGTGAGCGGTCTTGTTGTGTTTGCGCAGTTCACGCTGTTTCTGTTTCTCGGGATCGCCCTGGCGGCGTTCTACGCCACGCAGCCGAACAGTCCCAAATTCAATCGCAGTGATGAAGTATTCGCCACTTTCATCGTCCAGAAAATGCCTGTCGGAATGGTGGGCCTGATGCTGGCCGCCGTGTTTTCTGCGGCCATGTCGACTCTCAGCAGTTCGCTCAATTCTTCCGCCGGCGCGGTTGTGAATGACTTTCTGAAGAACGTCGGAACGCCGCGCACACAGCTTCGTTTGAGTCGCTTCCTGACGCTGGTGTTTGGTGTCCTGCAGATCGGTCTGGCCATTGCGGCCATTCAACTGGAACGCAGCGTGATCGATAACGCGCTGGCCATCGCCGGATTTTCCAGCGGGATTCTGGTGGGCGTTTTCGCGCTGGGTGTGCTGACACAGCGCGTGGGTCAGGTGAGCGCGATGATTGGGATGCTGCAGGGCACGATGGTGCTGTGCCTGGTGAAATTCTGGACTCCGATTGCCTGGCCGTGGTATGCGCCGATCGGCGCGGCTGCGACAATTTCCTTTGGTCTGATCGCCTCAATCGCATTTGACTCCGAACGCGATTCCTGTACCTTGGACATTCATGTCCGAGGTACTGCCAGACATCGTCATTCATCCAACCGAAATTCAGGCACATGAAATATTCCCATTTTCTTCTGTTGTTCTTATTCTCGCCGAGTGTGGTCGCTCAGTCGGCGTCAGCGATTCCCATGCTGCCCCCTGAAAGTGTCGGCATGGACGCCACGCGACTGAATCTGATTGATCACATCGTGCAAGAAGGGCTGGAACAGGACAAGATGCCCGGCTGCGTCGTACTTATCGGTTGCCGTGAAGGGATTGTGTTTCGTCGCGCTTATGGGTTTCGCCAGCTACAGCCTGAGAAAGCGGCGATGACGGTTGATACGGTGTTTGATCTGGCGTCGCTCACAAAGCCCATCGCGACAGCGACGAGTGTGATGTTGCTGATGCAACAGGGCAAACTGGATCCGAATGCCACCGTCGCCACGTATCTGCCTGAGTTCGCTCAGAATGGCAAAGAAGCGATCACCATTCGGCATCTGCTGACACACACGGGCGGACTGATTGCCGACAACGCTATGAGCGACTACGCCGATGGTGCCGACGCAGCGTATTCCAGAATCTACGGCCTCAAACCAACAGCCGCCCCCGGTGAGAGTTTTACCTACAGCGACGTCGGCTTTATTGTTCTCGGGCAGGTTGTGAAGGCTGTCAGCGGCAAGGATGTGCATGAGTTTTCTCAGGAACATATTTTCCGTCCGCTGCACATGACCGAAACCGGATACTTGCCAAACGATCAACTCAAGGCCCGCGCGGCCGTGACGGAACAGCGGGACGGGCATTGGATGCAGGGCGAAGTTCACGACCCGCGTGCGTTTGCATTGAACGGTATCGCTGGCCACGCCGGACTGTTTTCCACGGCAGACGACCTGTCACAGTATGCCATGATGATGCTGAGCGGCGGGCAACTGAACGGCGTACAGATTC
>JAYTAK010000321.1:0-10151 GCA_043737515.1 Candidatus Kuenenia sp.
GGCGCACCAATAAGTGTCGCCTCGTGGTGGATGCTGCCAGCATCCGAACTGACGCTGGCAGCGTCGGCCACGACAGTTATTTCTGTGCCGGTACTTAGCACCCGGTTTTCCATGTAATTTTGAGTAAACCGGACGCTAACGCGTACCGGCTGATAGAAGAAATCGAGTGCCATTAGGCTAACGCCCAATGGCGTGGACTTAAACAATCCGACTGGCGAGCGGGGTACGTAAGTGCCCTGATTTTCGCATCATTCGCGACAAATCAGGGGATTCACATCCCCCGCTCGCCTTAAGATTTCCGGCGTTTCTGCCCCCCTGTGTTTCCTTTTTTTAGGGTTCGATCCATGCGTAACGCCCGCCGAGACCGTCGCAGAAAAGTTCAAATTGAATCGCTCGAGGTTCGCCAGATGTTGGCGGCGGATTACCTGTATTCGCTGGAAGCCCGCCCGGGTGTTCCCGATGTTGGATTTGGGTTCTCCCATGCGGCCAATGGCCAGTTCCATGTCGTGGCCAACTATAGCAACCCCGAATCGACGAATGAGCCTGGTTTCCACGGAGAAATTCAAGTTCACGATGCCAACACCGGGGATCTGCTCCGGACGATCCAAAATCCGCTGCCGTTTATATACGAAACTGAGCATTCAATCAATGCGTTCGGCTACGCGGTTGACATCTATGACAACTTGATTCTGGTCGGCTCGCCCGGCTGGGAGGGAAGGTTTGTTTACGATCCCGAAGCCGGTGATGACGTAGCAACGGGGGGGCGGGCATTTCTGTTTGACGCGAATACCGGCGACCTGCTGCACACGTTCGACGGAACGGCTAATACGCTCATGAACGGGCTGAATAACGATGGCTTCGGGAGTGCCGTGTCGATCGATGGGAACCGGATCGCGATCGGAGCGCATGGGACACTTTTTTTAAACCCTGAGCTAACGCAACACGATAATGACCCAGGGCGGGTCTACGTTTATAGCGCAACGACGGGCAACCTGCTGCACTTGATCGAAAGTGCGGATATTTCCCCATCACCGTATCTTGATTTCGGGGCGACCGTCTCTCTGTCGGATGGGAAACTGGTCGTGACGCAAGGAGCGGTGTACCCTGACGACCTTGGCCTCACTTTTGGGTTTGGTCCTACACTGGTTTATGATGTGCAGACGGGGAATCTGCTGCACACCCTTTCCGACGATGATAGTCTGGCAAGCCGTGCGGTGATCAAGGGGAACATCATCGCTGTCGGCGTGTTGCCGGGCACCACGAATTTCGTGAATGCCACCTCGGGAGTCGCCACGCAGACGATTGCCGCCCACCTGTATGATTTTGACGGCAATCTGATCGTGGCTGGCCCCGCTTCGGGAGACTCCACGGCATTTCCGATGATTCGTGATTTCCCCTCAGGCAATATTTTGTATGCGGTCCCGACTCCGCCGAACTTTGTGGAGGCATACTGGGAGTACAACCAGATTCCGCAGGTCTTTGGAGACCGATTGTTCGTTCCAGGCCGGCAGGGACCGGCAAATGAAAACGTCGTGTTTGTGTATTCGGTGACTGATGCCCCGGTGAATAGCCCTCCCACGGACATTGCGCTGTCAAACAACTCCGTGCCGGAAAACTCGGCCAACGGAACTGTCGTGGGAGCATTGACGGCGACCGATCCGACGCCGGGCGAGACGCTGACGTTCAGCATGGTGGTTTCAGCGGGAGGGCGATTCGGGATCAATGGCACAAACCTGGTCGTCGCCGACGGCTCGCTGCTCAACTTTGAGGCAAACACAAGCCACAGCGTGACCGTGCGTGTGACGGATTCTGCCAGCAACACGTTCGACGAAGTGTTCACGATCAACGTGAGTGATGTGAATGAAGCGGCGACGCTCATCAGCCTCACGCCCAGCACAGAATCCGAGAACACTACGAACGGTGCAGTCGTCGGTTTGCTGGCATCGGATGATCCGGATGGCGGCGAAACTGAGACGTATGAGTTGCTGGATGATGCCGGTGGCCGGTTCGAGCGGGTCGGGCTTCAGATTCGAGTCGCGAACGCGAGCCTGCTGGACTTCGAAACGGCGAGCAGCCACCAGATCAATGTGCGTGTGACCGATTCGGCCGCGCATGTCCTGGAACAGGTGCTGACAATCAACATCACTGACTTCAACTACACGCCGACGGATATTTTGCTCAGCGGCAACACGGTTCCGGAAGGTGCCATCAACGCCTATTTCAATCCGTCGCAGACTCCGGGTGTCGGTTTCGGGTACGACATCGCAGCATCCGCTGATCGGTTCCTTGTCGGCATGAACGCTGTGACGGCGTCCGGGCAGGCGGGAACGGTATCCGTCTACAGCCGGACGACGGGGCAAGTCACGCAGACGCTGGTCAGTCCCACGCCTCAAGTCGGCCAGTTGTTTGGCGAGCATGTCGCGATGGACGGAGATCTGGCCGTGGTGAGTGCGAGGCTGGCGACTGGCGGAGGGGCCGTACATCTCTTCGATGTGTCCAACGGAACCTTGCTGCGAACGCTGACGAGCCCGCTTCCCGCAAGCGCGGGATTTGGGGACAGCGTCGCGATCTCCGGCAATCTGATTGCCGTGGGAGGTGGAGCTGGAAACGGGTATCGGGTTTTCCTGTTTGATGCCACTGACGGATCGCTGATCGCAACCTTGTTGTCTCCCAACGTCGGTGGTGAAGCCGGGTTCGGCCTTTGTGTGAAGATCGCCGGGAATTCGATCGTCATCGGTCAAATCTTCGGTGCTGTCGGTGGGGTCATGGCGGGAGTGGCATACGTCTATCAATTTGATCCGGGCACAGAAGATGTGACGCTGCTGTCAACTCTGAATAATCCCAGCCCGGATTTTGCCGACGGCTTCGGTATCCGTCTGGCGCTGTCAGGAAACACGGTTGTCGTGGGTGCCCACAACGACGATACCGACGGCACAAATTCCGGGCGGGCCTATGTCTTCAATGCGACAACCGGAACTCTGTTGCGAACGATCAGCAATCCGACACCGGCCAACGAGGATCTTTTCGGCATCGGGATCGATATCTCGGGAAACCGCGTCACCATTTCGGCGAATAGTGAAGACACCGGCGCGTCAAACGCGGGAGCGACGTACCTGTTTGATCTAAACTCCGGTGACCTGCTGACCACGATCCAGAAGCCTCTGCCGAACGACAACGATTTCTTCGGTAGTGCCGTGGCGTTCTCCGGCAGCTCAATCCTGGTTGGCGTGGGGAACGATGACACAACCGGATTGAACGCCGGCGCGGTGTATCGCTACGACCTGCCGGTGGCGGAAGTTGTCGGGCAGTTGACGGCGGTGGATCCGGAATCGACGGAGTCATTCACCTGGCAATTGACTGACAATGCCGGGGGCCGATTTGGTCTCGACGGCACCAACCTCGTTGTCGCCGATCCGACACTGCTGAACTTTGAAGACGCCAGTTCACATGATGTGGTGGTGCAGGTCACGGACAGCGGCGGGTTGCAGTATTCAAAGACGTTCACAATTCAGGTGACCGATGTCGCCGAAAATGCACAGTTCCTCAACGGAACGTCTGGCGACGACTTCTACTCGGTGCTGTATTCGAGCACAGACGTCAACAGCGGAACGGTCACGGTTCAGGTTTCTACCAATGGCGGGCCAGTGACGACCATCGGCACGTTTCCGATGAATCAGCCGCTGTTCATCAACGGACATGCTGGCACGGACTTGGCGCAGGTACTGGGTACGAGCGGGAGTGACATTGTCGAGGTGCAGACAGCAAGCAAATGGATCATCAACTCATCGACGCTGTTTCTGTCCGACTTTGAGACTCGCAGCCTCGGTGGTGGTCCGGGCAACGATCAGTACTTTTTCGATGTCGATACGCCGCTGGGGGCGATCATACTGGTTGAAAACGCTGTGGTCGGCACAGACAGAATCGATTTCAGTCCGACAACGACGGTGGCGGTGAGTGTGAACCTGAGCCTGAACGGACTGCAGGCGATTCATGCGACGAACCTGAACCTGCATCTGCCAAACCCGGATACCATCGAGAACCTGATCGGTGGCTCGATGAATGATGATCTGATCGGCAATACGGTGGCAAACACGATCACCGGCGGGCCGGGGAATGACGCGATCACTGGAGCTGGCGGCAATGACAATCTGTTTGGAGGTCTGGGTGATGACAAGTTTGTCTTCAATGCCGTGACATCCGCGGAAGCCGACTACATCGCGGAGTACTTCAATCAGGGGACGGATACGATCACGTTCGCGTCGATGCCGATCGACGTGAGCATCAATCTCGCAAGTGTCGCCGTGCAGACAGTGCATGTCGATCGCACGCTGACTCTCAATTCAGCCATCACATTCGAAAACCTCATCGGCGGAGCTGGGAATGACTCGCTGATCAGCAACAGCCGGAACAATGTGCTGATCGGGAACTCTGGTGCCGACTACATTTATGATGCTGCGGGAAACGACACGCTCATTGGCGGCGAGGGAAATGATTTCTATGTGTTTCAGTCTGCCCCCGTACCGGAGTTTGATTCCGTTCAGGAGTCAGCGAATTCGGGCACCGACATTCTTTCCTTCTCAAACATTCCCGTAGCCGTGACGCTGGATCTGAGTTCAACTGCCATACAGCCAGTTCATGTGAATCGCACGCTGCAATTGTCTTCCGATACCGGGTTCGAGACCGTGTTCACGCACAGCGGCAATTTTAACGACGTACTGATCGGAAACTCACGGGCCAACTCACTCCACAGCGGTGGCGGAAACGACACGCTCAACGGCCGCGGTGGCGACGATGGTCTCGTCGGCGGAACTGGCAATGACACCTATGTCTTCAGTCCGGCGACTGCTCCAGAAAACGACGTTGTAAGCGAATTTGCCGGTTCCGGGTCAGGCATCGACACGCTCGATTTGTCGTTGCTGTCTGATGCTGTGACATTCAACCTCGGTACAGCGTCCATTCAAAACGTCCATTTGAACCGCACTCTGAAACTGGCGTCCGCGATCACGGTTGAAAACATCATTGGTGGTTCCGTCAACGACACGCTGACCGGCAACACGATTGCCAACACTATCACCGGCGGTCCCGGGAACGACACGATCACCGGTGCCGACGGCAATGACACGCTCAACGGCGGCAGCGGAGACGACGGGCTTTCCGGCGGTCTCGGCAATGACACCTATGTCTTCACAACTGCCACAGTCGCGGAACTGGACTCTGTGGCTGAGATGCCGAACGAAGGCACAGACACCGTGGATTTTTCCGCCATCATGTCTGATGTGGCCTACGACGCCACGATTTCGCAGTTGCAGAACGTGCATCTCAATCGCTCGTTTGCAGCTCAGGCGCTTGCTGTCGCGATCGAGAACATGATCGGCGGTTCGGCCAACGACGTCCTGACCGGCAACACATTCGCGAACACGATCACCGGCGGTCCGGGCAATGACACGCTCACCGGTGCCGGCGGCAATGATCTGCTGTTCGGCGGAACGGGAGACGACACGTTTGTGTTCAACGCCGTTACAACCGCAGAAACCGACTATGTCGCTGAGTACTTCGACCAGGGGACGGACACGATTTCGTTCGCGTCGCTGGCGATCAATGTGAACTTCAGTCTGACCACGATCGCTGCTCAGTCCGCTCATACCGATCGCACTCTGTCGCTCGCCTCCGCGATCACAGTTGAAAATCTGACAGGTGGTAGCGGAAACGACCAGTTGCGCGGCAATAGTTTGAACAATCTCCTGACCGGTAACTCCGGCGGCGACCAGATTTTCGGTGGAGCGGGAAGTGACATCCTCGTCGGCGGGCCTGGCGACGACCAGTACTCGTTTGTGGATCCTGTTGGACTGGAGAATGACTCCATGACGGAGCTGGATAACGAGGGAAACGACCGCGTGTCGTTTACCGGCGGTACTTCGGGAGTCACGATGACGCTTGCGTCGACGTCCGTGCAGCCGATCCAACTGAATCGCACCGTTCAGTTGTCGTCCGGGCTGTCGTTCGAAAACCTGTTGGGAAGTACCGGGAACGATGTCCTCACCGGTAACGCATTTGCGAACCTGCTCTTCGGCGTCGGCGGGAATGACACG
The DNA here is from genome assembly GCA_043737515.1 of Candidatus Kuenenia sp. Taxonomy (GTDB): domain Bacteria; phylum Planctomycetota; class Planctomycetia; order Planctomycetales; family Planctomycetaceae; genus SXXK01. The sequence goes on from JAYTAK010000321.1 coordinate 6,090, forward strand.
CTGAACGGTGCCGCGGGTAGTGATTCGTTGTACGGTGGACCTGGCGACGACACGTTTGTCTTCACTCCGGCGCCCGTGGCGGACATCGTCCACGAATGGTTCAATCAGGGCACTGACACGCTGGACTTTTCCGCTCTCAGCGATGCCGCGACGATTAACGCCGGTTCGATCGCCGTCCAGAACGTGCATCTCAACCGCACGATTCAACTCGTATCCGCAATCACGCTGGAAAACATCATCGGTGGTTCCGGCGACGACGACCTGCGTGGCAATTTCCTGGCGAACACGCTCACGGGGAACTCTGGCGACGATCGGCTGAATGGAGTGGACGGCAATGACTCGTTGATCGGCGGCATCGGTGATGACATCTATGTCTTTGGAACAATGACCACCGCCGCCGAAACGGATACGGTGACCGAGCAGTTGGGAGAAGGCAACGATTTTCTCAGCTTCGCCTCGCTGTCCAGCGTCGTGACCGTGAACCTGGCATCGAACGTCGTGCAGTCCGTGCATACGAATCGCTCGCTGCAACTGAATTCGGGGGTCACCGTCGAGAACGTACTCGGTGGTTCTGCCGCCGATGTGCTGTTCGGCAACACACTGGACAATCGCCTCGTTGGCAATGACGGCGACGACGTGCTCGTGGGTGGCGATGGCAACGACTTTCTGAATGGAGGCATCGGTCGCGACATTCTCATCGGCGGCAACGATCTCGACGCGATCTTTGGCGGAGCGGACGACGATATCCTGATCGCTGGCACGACGTCCAGCGATTCTCTGCCGATCAACCTTGTCGATCTGCGGATCGAATGGACATCTCCGCAGTCTTACGCGACGCGCATTACCAACCTGCGTGCCGGTGTCGGAGCATCGCTGGCGTCACTGCAGGCCGGGATCAATGTGCTTGATGACAGCGCAGCCATCGACACTCTGACCGGCGATGCCGGAACCGACTGGTATCTCAGAGCCCTTGACGACGTGATCACGGACCTGTTTGCCGGAGAGACCATCGATTTGCTTTGATCGGGACGTTCAGGCCTGACGAGACTCTTGCTGCGGGCTTCGCCGCCGTGTCTGGTGCGAGCCGACGGAGCGGCTCGCCTACGTAGGTCCGCCGCTCCGTCGGCGGACATCTGTCGCTTCGCGGAAATCTTTTCAGTAAAACAACATTCTCTATGTTTGCTGGGCAGCAATGGATTGATGGGTGGCCGGGGTTGGAGGGCGCCAGCCCGAAACCCCGGGGCTTCCTTCGCTCCGCTCAGTCCAGCCCCGGCCACCCCGATCCATCAAAGCACGATTTGATCGCAGCTCGTATCAGCCGCAGTGCGTTAGCACCCGGTTTTTCGCGTAGTTTTGAGCAAACCGGACGCTAACGCATACCGGCTGATAGAAAAAAAACGATTCCCAAATGGACCGTGGCAAAGCGGGCGAATCTCAAAAAAATCTCGGGAAATCTGGCCGACGACCGACACGGCTGGCGATAGCATGGAAAATGGTCTGCTGTATCGAATTAATCCTGGTGAGAGCATTCGTGAAAAACGTCGCACTTGAAGACCTGCTGTGGCTGTGGGAAGAGCGAAAGGAAGCCGGTACTCCGGTGTCTCCGGAAGAACTCTGCGCGAACTGTCCGGAGTTGATCGAAGAACTTCGCTGGTACATCAAAGCTCTGGAAGCGGTCGAATCAAAATTTGGAATCGCGACAGACAGTCTTGCCGCATCCACGCCAGGATATGGTGCGAATGCACCTCAGGAACCACCGCCATTCGTGCGGATGTCGTCCGAGTTTCGCATTGAGAAACTGCATGCCACCGGCGGACTCGGGGCCGTTTATCTGGCGCACGATCCGGTTCTGAATCGACGCATCGCGCTGAAGTTTCCAAAGCAGTTTCGTCAGACCAGTGCCGCTCGTGCAAGATTTGAGCGGGAAGCGCACATCACCAGTCAACTGGATCACCCAGGCATCGTGCCGGTGCATGCCATCAATACGACTGACGGCGGTCCAGTGTGCTATGCGACTCGATTCGTGGAAGGAATGACTCTGCAGGATGCGATCCGGCAGTTTCATGAGTCGTCCTCAACGACAGACAGTGGCGAGTTTCGTCAGTTGCTGCAGCGCTTTGTCGCTGTGTGCAACATCGTGGCTTACGCACATGCCCGAAAGATTATTCATCGGGATATCAAACCTGCCAACATTACTTCATCGCATGCGGGGGACCATTCAATCTCGCAGACAGAAATGGAAGGACGCCGTCAGATCGTTTTCACTCGCCGAACAATTGCTCAATCAGCTTCTGCTTCTGGATCCCGGCAACGCTGTTTACCAGCAGGCATTGTCAACCGTCTCCCGCTCTCTGAGTGTGTCCTGGAGCCGGACGGGAGACCTCGCAAAACAATCGGCTTTCTCTGAACAAACAATGCGTCTCCAACAGGCTCTGGCTGATCAGTTTCCCGATGATCCTGAATACCAGTCCGGATTGGCATATTCAATCTACAGTAACTCCGCGCTGTATGAGATTCAGGGGCAGACCAACAGGGCCGCTGTTGATCTGTCGCGGGGAATTGAGATCGCTCTGGGCATTGTCAATCGATACCCGCTGGTGGCTCGGCATCGTGAGACGCTTGGCTTGCTGCTGAACCGCCGTGGCTCACTGCAGACAAAGCTGGATGAACCGACGCTGGCTGCGAAAGACCTTCAGCAGGCAGCGATCATCTTCCGGGGACTCGTACAGGACTTCCCGGAGTCTTCAGAAAACCTTGTGCGGTTGCAGGAGTCGCTGTATTCCCTGGCTTCACACAAGTCTCGAACAGCAAGAGTGAAGGAAGCCGATGCTTTGTTCAGGGAACTATTCAGGGCTGAAGAACTGATGCGAGTGAAGTTTCCCGAGTCGGCGAAACAGTCCACCATGCGTGCCCGGGCACAGATTGAATACGCGGCTGTGCTCCAGCGAATGGCGAAAACTCAGGAGGCGAACAAACTGCTGACAGAAGCGGTCAGCAATCTGGAGGCCGCAGTCGAATACGATCAGACACAATCCTCCCGAATCGCACTCGCCCGGGCTCACATTGCCCTGGCGGCAGTTCTGACAAAAACTCCCGCGCCGTCAGAGGCTCAGCAGGAGCTTCAGAGAGCTGCCGAAATTGCAGCGAAAATCGCGAGTGAGCATCCGACCGATTTCGAATTACTGAATCAGGTCGCCGCGCTGCATAGTGGATTGAACGATGCATACGACACACTCAAGCTGGATGAGTTCTCTTCCGCGCATCATGATCGGGAACTGGAACTTCGCGGGATGCTCGTCAAGGCCTTCCCCGAAAACCCGTTCTACCGTGTGGAGTGTGTGCGAACTCACGTGCGGCACGGACGCGGATTCATCCCGCACGGCGACTTTACCAGCTCAGAAAACAGTCTGGCGGCGGCGGAGACAGCGTTGATCGCCGCCCGTCGGGATTTTCCAAATGATCCTCTCATTCAGAAAACTCAGGGGGAAATAGACCGCGGCCTCGGCAGTCTGCTGTTCAACATGAATCGCTGCCGGGAAGCAATGGTTCACTTTGATGCGGCGGTGAAGCTCAATCCGTGCATTGATCACCAGACCAGTCGTCTGCGGTGCATGGCCGAAGTGCGTCCCGACGATGTGCTGGCTGAGGCTCACAGGATCGAGCAGGGCGAATTTCCGAATGGCGGGCCACTCAAGAATCTGATCTTCGCAGCGGGCATCGCTGCCCAAAAGGTCAAAGATCCAGAGGATTTTGTCCGCCTGTGCGACGTCGTGACCCGATTGCTGCGTTACATGGTGGATGAAGATTATTTCCCGCAGGACAAAACGATTAAAGAACTCCAGACGCAGCGGCGGTTTTCAAAACTCCGATCGCGTCCCGGTTTCAAAGAACTGCTGATTCGGCTCGAAACGCGAAATCTGTTTCTGTCCTCATCACTGCTCGCGTACATCAATCAGACAGTTGTGCCCGGTCTGCAGCGTTTCAGTAATCAACGTTCATCGAACGAAGTCGAGTTTCTCGGAACACCCGGAAGACTCTTCCACGGGATTCGATGCGTGATCG